>NZ_JBEZJI010000005.1:164874-282763 GCF_040649435.1 Actinomadura sp. NPDC048955 | reverse complement strand
CGTTCCTGGAGATCATCGGGGAGGGCTCATGACCGCCTACCACGTCCGGCGCACCCTTCCGCTGCGGGTCGACGCCGCGTGCGGACGCCCCGGAGCGAACGCATCCTCAACGGGCCAACCATGTTCCCTGCGCGCCAGATTGGTGCATGGCCGGCCCCCGGGACCGGGAATGACCCAGGCGACCCGCTCGTGGAAATATCGCTCGCCCGGCCCTAAAATCGAACATATGATCGAGTGAGCGAGAAGGACCCTCTTCGAGCAGGGACCGGCCCGGGGCCCCCGCCGGGCCGGCCGGACCTTCGACGTAAGGCGGACATGCCGATGGCGTTCTCCCCCGAGGTGCTCCCCGCCGCCGTCCAGGCGATCAGCAGCGCCTCCTCCCGCCAGCACCCCGTCGTCCTGATCACTTGTGCCCCCGACGGGTCGCCCCGGGCCTGCGTGCCGGACTGGGGCGAACTGCGCGTCCTCGACGACCGGCGCCTGCGCGTGGCGGTCTGGCCGTCCGGCCCCACCGCGGCCGACCTGGACCGCGGCACGCCCGTCCTGCTGATCGTCACCGCCCTGTCCGACGTCTACCTGGTCCAGGCCGCGGCCCGCCGGCTGGAGAACGCCGCCATGGTGTGGGCCCACTACGAACTCACGATCACCTCGGCGCGCCTGGCCGACCGCGGCACCGCGCCGCGCCTGCCCTCCGCGCGGGACGCCGAGGACACCACGGAGTACCTGGCGCAAGGCCCCCCGAGACGGGCCAGGGCCCACCGCCGGCACCCCGGCCAGCGCTCCCCCTGGGCCCGCCCATCGGAGCCCGAAGTAAAGACCGACCACCGCCGCACCGAACGCGCCCGCCCCTGACCGAACGACGACCGGCACCCGCCGCCGCTAGTCCGCGGCGGGTCGCCACACCAGTCGCGGCGTTCTCCTGTCGAAAGGGAGGCGCTTGGGCATACCGGGTGGGAGCACAAGAGAGAGGACGTCGAACACTCGCTCCACGGCGGCCTCGTCGTACGCGCCGTAGTCGTCCGTCGCCTGGAGCCAGGCGCCTCCGCCGGGCAGCGCTACCACGCGGGCGAAGGCGCCGGAGTCCTCCAGCCGTCCGACGCCGCCGAGGCGCTCGACCAGTTCCCCCGGGCAGACCGTCACCCACGAGTAGCCGCGCAGGAGGCTCCGCCCCTGCCGCACGGAATCGCTCAGCAGGCCGCGGCGCAGCGCGCGGTCGAGTGCGGTCTTCCCCTGCTTGCCGTCATCGGCCAGATGGCCGAAGGACGGGTCCACGGACCGCGCCGTGTCGAGCAGCACCCCGCACCAGCGCGCGGCGACGTCGGGCCGCCGGAGGTCGCCCTCCTCTCCCCGCAGCAGGGAGACCGCCCGCAGCTGGACCCATCCGGGCTCGTCCTCGTCCGACGTCACATGGAGGAAGAGCCCGTGCGCGCCGTCGGCGACCGCGACACCCTTCGCGTCCAGCTCGATCACCTTGAACGTGACGTCCAGCGGACGGCCGCCCAGTTCGCCCAGCGTCTGATCGTGCGCCTCGGACGAGTACGGACGGGACCGGATGTCGCCGGGACGGGAGCGCGACGTGACCCGGTAGGAGCCCCACCGGCCGTTCGGCGAACCGATCGAAGCGCCGGAGTCGGAATAAAAGGCGTCCGAGAGAGGAAGCCTCTGCCGCCGCAGGAGCTCCCAGGAGTCGGGAGCGAGCCTGGCGGCCTGGGACAGCCAGCCCGCCGCGATCTCGGCGAACCTCCCGTCCTCCGGCACTTCCACATCTAGGAGGGCCTCGAAATACGGCACCGCGTTCTCTCCGTCGACGTTCTCGATCAGCCGGGCCTGCGGCGTGCGCAGATCACGATCACGCTACAGCAGGCATCCCAATTGCGGGAACATGCAGCGCGGCATCGACGGGACCGGTACCCGCGGAGCCGGAACGCCAGGGACGCCTGGGACGATGGGCACGGGCCCGCCACCGCAGGGCGGTCCCGCCATCGCCGCCACGATGCAGGGGTTCGGCGCGGGCTGCGGGACTTCCTGCTCCTGCTCCTGCTCCTGCGGCTGCCGCTTCGGTTTCGGCTGGTAGGCGTAGTACCGGAGCCCCTCTTCCTCCCCGTCGTCGGCACCCGACCAGGTGCGCATCACTTCACCCCGCGTGGATATCGACGTGCCGCTCTCCAGTCCGAATCCGCGTTCCACCTGCCGGTCGTCGCCTCTTTTCTGCAGCTTCTTTTGGAGTTCAGTGATATAGCGACGCAACTGGATCGGGCCGAGTTCCTTGTTCGATATCCATTCACCGTTGATCTTCGTGTTACCGCCGCGCGCCTTCACCTCCCACACGTAGACGGCGTCGTCGGTCCACAGGATGATGTCGGCGTATCCCGTTCCGCCGCTCCCGTCGCGCGCGCCGCCGGGGATCTTGTTGAACCGTTTGGCGATGGTGATGCGGCCGGTGATGCCCATCTCCTTCATGCGCTTCTTGATGAGCCCGACCGTGTCGCGGACGACGATGTCGTGGTCGCGGGTGGTCTCCCGCCGTTCCCTGTCGATGTTCTCGGCCTGCGACCGCGCGTAGTCCGCCATGCAGCTCGGGGGCGATCCGGGATCGCAGGGATGCTGCCCGTCGGGGTCGCTCAACGTCACCGGCGAGTTGCCGGCGTAGGCGTACCCGTTCATCTGCTGCGGGTCGGCGAGGTCCATGATCGGGTCGACGCTGAGGAACCGTCCGGTCTCGGAGTCGTACTCGCGCACGCCCAGGTGGGTGAGGCCCGTCGGATCCCGCACCCCGCCGACGAATCCGCGCTCGCCCGGCCAGGTCGCGTCCTCGGGGAACGCCCGGAGGTCTCCGAAGGGGGTGAAGCGGCGGACGGTGGACGTCCTGTCGGCGGCGTTCACGGCGACCTGCGATGTGCCCTGGTGGTCCCCGGCCAGGAAGTTCAGCGAGGCGGGCGTCCGGACGGCCACGGTCTGGTCGTTGTGGGTGTAGTAGCGGGTGCCGGCGGATGCGGCAGCGCCGCCGGTGAGCCGGAGTTCGGTCCCCGGCAGGTAGAGGGTGGCGCCGCCGGTCTCGCGGCGCATCAGGCGGTTCCCCTCGGCGTCGTAGACGAACTCGGTGACGGCCGCCCCCTCGGTGACCTTCGCCAGCCTGCCCTCGGTGTCCCAGTCGAGCGTCTGGGTCTGCGCGCCGCGGGCCCGCCGCGTGGTGCCGCCCGCCGCGTCGTACTCGAACGCGTCGGTCCGGGCGCCCGCCCCGCCCGTCTGGACCACCCGGTCGAGCTGGTTCCCCTTGCCGGGGTCGGCGTAGGTGTAGGTGCGGAGGGTGTCCGCCCCGCCGGCGAGCCCGTGCCGGGTCTCGGTCTTGCGGTTGCCCGCCTTGTCGTAGGTGAGCGTCTGCCAGTAGGGGGCGGGCCCGCCGACGGCGCCGGCCGCCGGGGTCGCCGAGCAGTCCGCGTCCGGCTCCGTCCACGCCTCGGTGAGCCGCCGCAGGTAGTCGTACTGGAAGCACTGGTTGTCGGTTCCAGCGCTGGACGCGTCGCTGATCGACAGGATGTTGCCGGAGTCGTCGTAGCGGTAGGAGGCGTTCCGGTCGTCACCGGTGACGCCCTCCCGGTAGGTGCGCGAGGACTTCAGCCGCTGGGTGCCCGCCTCCCATTCGTAGGCGCTCCAGACCCGCTTGCCGGACTCGCCCAGCTCGACGAGCTTCTGCTGGCCGATCGGCGTGTACTCGGTGAGCCCGACATAGGTGCCGAGGTCGCTGGTGAGCCGGGTGGCGTTCTGGTCGTCGTCGTAGGTGCGCCTGAGGGTCTCGGCGGGAAGGCCGCCGGCGGCGGGAAGCCCCTCCTCCTTAACGGTTCCGTCGAGGTTGTAGCTCTTGGTGAAGGTGTAGGAGCCCGCCAGCGCGCCTTCGGCGGCGGGGACGGTGTAGGTCGTCGACTCGGCCCGTCCGAGCGGATCGTAGGAGGACGTGGTGGTGGTGTAGTCGCCGCGTTCGCCGTGCCTGGTCGCGGCGGCCGGAAGGCCCTTCCCGCGCGTGGCGGTGTCGTAGGTCCACGAGGCGAGGCGGGCTCCGGTGGCCGAGTCCGCGCGGACCTCGGTCTTGCGGCCGAGCCCGTCATAGCCGAAGTGGACGGTCCTGTCGCGGGCGTCGGTGCTGGTGACGAGGTTGCCGGCGTCGTCGTAGGTCCGGGTGGTCGTCCCCTTCGACGGGTCGCTGATCTTGACTTTGCGTCCGAGCAGGTCGTACTCGTCGGTCCACATGTTGCCGGACGGGTCGGTCACCTTCGTCACGCGTCCGGCGCCGTCGTAGGCGTACGTCGTGGCGTCGTAACCGCCGGTCGGCGCCGGGCCCGAGTACTGGCGGCGCTCCACGACGCGGCCGCGGGCGTCGGTGATCTCGGCGGTCGGCGTGCCGCCGGCGGGCGGATCGACCGCCTTCCAGTTCCCGCCGTAGGTGGTCGTCGTCCGCCACCGCTCCTGCCCGGAGCCGCTCCCGGTCACGAAGCGCTCCAGGGTCGTGCGGCCGAGGCCGTCATAGGAGAACAGCGTCTGCGTCGCCACGTCGCCGGGACTGTCCACGCCGAACAGGTCGGTGGAGGGAGCGCCCGCGGCCGGATAGGCCGAGTACTTCTTGGCGACCTTGCCGCGGTCGTCGTAGAAGGTGTCGGAGACGAGCCGCCCCCCGGCCCGCGGCTCCTGCGTCTGCCTGGACCGCAGCCAGCCGTCGAACAGCTCCGTCGACGTCCGCTGCCCGCCGGCCGCGGTCAGGGAGCGGGTGGTCACCGCGACGATCCGGCCGTCGGTGATCTGGTAGTCGAACTTCAGGCTCGGCGGCTGCTGGTCGTTCTTCGGGCGGTTGGGCAGCCACACCGTGTCGAGGCGGCCGAACGCGTCGCGGGTGAGCGTCGTGCGCAGGTTGTTGGCGTTGTCGACCTTGGCGGTGGGCTCACCCCAGGCCGGGTCCAGCTCCTCCGTCGTCGTCAGCGCCGTGGCCGCGTTCCCGGGGACGGCGGGAGGCGTGGTCTTCGTCGTCTTCGTCGTGAGGCCCGCGGTGTCGGTGTAGCGGGTGGTGGTCGTCTGGCCGAGCGCGTTCGACTCGGTGAGCGTGCGGCCGAAGGCGTCGTAGGTGCTCTTCTTGTCGGTGACGTACCGGGCGGTGGATCCGTCATAGCCCGCGACCTTCTCGGTGAGGGTCACGTCACCTCTGGTCGGCGGGGCCTGGAAGGCACCGTTGTCGTAGAAGGTGCGTTCGTCCGACACGACATGCTTGGGCCGTTCAGGGGTCGTGGCGCACGCGACCGAGACGGTCTCGACCCTCGCCTTGTACGAGACCATCCACTTGTCGACGTTGTCGGCGTACTCGGTCCGGGTGCACTTGTCGTCAGAGGCGATGCTCACGTCGCCGAGGTCGTCCACCTGCTTGACCCGGCCGACCTTGGACAGGTCGGTCTCGTAGACGCTCGCGGTCTTGGTCTGGCGCCAGGCGCCGCCGTCCAGCGCGGTCCAGGTCCGGGAGTTGTCGATCAGGACGGCGTTGGCGGTGACAGTCCCCCACGACCGCTCCCGGATCGCCGTCTGGTGCCGCCACGGGACGTTCACGGCCTTCTGGTGCACCGAGCCGCCGGGAGCGAGGTAGTCGACCGTCTTCAGGGTGAAGCCGTCGAGCCCCTCCGCGTCGGTGTGGACACCGCCTTCCCCGTCGGGGACGGTGACGGTCTTGGCGCCCCCGTCCGGGCCGGCGCGGTCGCCGTGCATCCCGCGCAAATAGTAGGTGTCGGTCTGGGCCGTCGGCGCGCCGGCGGCACCCGAGGTCACCCGGACCTGGCCGTAGCCGCGCCACTGAGACCAGGTCTTGTACTTCTCCCTGGTCAGGCCGTCGTCATCGTCGTAGTGCCAGGCGGCCCCTCCGAGGTAGCCGTACTCCGTCGCCATGTCCGGGGAACGGCCGGTGCGGTCCTTCTGCACGATCGATGTCACGACGTACTTGTGGAACCAGTCGGTGATCGGCGTGCTCGATCCCGGCGCGTGCCAGACGGTCGGGAAGCAGCGCCGGGTGTTGCTCTCCGGGGTGGGCGGCGCCGCCCGGGTGCAGTCGGCGCCCGAGTAGGCGACGTCCAACTCGCCGCCGACCTCGTCGAAGATCTTGCTGACGCGGTACCGCGTGTAGGGCGGGAGCCCGTCTCCGGCCTGGTCGAGCCGGTTGGCCTTCGCCACATGGTTGAACGTGACCTTGGGAAGGGCGATCTTCTCGGCGCCCTGCGGGCCGGCCAGGCCAGTGTGCTGGATCCCTTCGAGCAGCAGGTCGCGCTCGTCGGTCTCCGCGCCCCACCGGTGGGCGAGGGTCCAGGAGGCGACGTCGCGGTACGGCCATCCGGACCCCCGGTTGACCTGCGTGGTGATCTTGGTGAGGCGCTTGCGCGACCAGAACGTGGGCGAGGTGGAACCGTGCCCGTCCTTGCACTCGGTGCCGGCCTCGCAGTTCATGTCCCAGGGCACGTCCGGCCACTGGGCCGGGTTGGCGGAGATCTTCGCGGGGTCGCAGTCGAACGAGGCGTCGGGGATGCAGCGCTCGGACGTCTCGAACAGGACCCGCGCGGGCGGGGCTCCGGCGAAGACGTTGGCGCCGCGCAGCCCGTACTCGACGGACTTCAGGTAGCCGCCGCGGGTGTAGGGGGTGGCGTCGGCCGGTCTGAGGTTGCGGGCGTAGTGGTTGGTCTCCTTGTCGTACAGGTAGATGGCGGCGTTGTCGTCCGGGTCGACGATCATGTCCAGGTTCCAGCGCCACGCCTGCTGGCACCAGGATTCGGCGAACCCGGAGTCCTTGTGGCAGGGCTCGCCGGCGTCGTCGCCGAACACCGGCACCGTCCAGGCCGAATTGGTCTCCGGGCCGCCCGAGCCGTAGCCGGGCAGGTGGTTGCGGCCGAAGAAGTACTGGGTGCCGTCGGTGGTGGTGACCTTCCAGTACTCGCCCTCGTGGTCGCCGTTGCCGGTGTCGGACGAGGCGAGCCGCTCGAACCGCGTCCCGTCGTCGTTCTTGAGCCGCCAACTCCCGTCGGCCGCCTTGATCAGCTCGCCGCCCTTGCCGTTCCAGGTGACGGTGGCGTTCTCGTAGCCCCAGCACAGGTCCCCGGGGGTGTTGCCCTGCGCGTCCTTGGGCGCGCCGTCGTCGGCGCACGACTTGTAGCGCTGCTCGATGAACCCCGGCCAGAAGTCGAAGCCCTCACCGGCCCACGAGGGCTGGCTGTTGGTGTTGACGGTCCGGCCGTCCACGCTCTGCGCCGAGTAGGACAGGGTGACGCCGGGGGTGAGGCCCCCGGGCACCGGAGGCGTCTTGACGGGGTAGGACCAGGTGAAGTCGCCGGTGCTCCCGGATGCCGTCCACGTGGCGGAGGGCTCCAGTTTCGTGGCCGTGTAGTCGCCCTGCGATCCCTCCGGCGCGGCGACCGCGGCGAGCACGGTGGGGGCCGCCTGGCCGCTCGCGTCGGCGGTGTCCACGTCCGCGGCGAGAGTCCGTTTCTCGCCGTCGTTGGCCGTGGGAACGGGGACGGACGTCCGGCACTCCGGCCTGGCGGGGGTCGTCAGGGCACAGGCGGGCAGCCGGGCGAGGCGGAGCCGGGTGCCGTAGGAACCGCCGAACGCCTGGGCGAACGAGGAGTAGTCCAGGCGAACCCCGACCCGTCCCGAGGCTCCCTGGTCCGCCGGGGCCAGAGTGAACATCAGGCCGTCGACGCCCGCCCGGCCCGCCGCCCGGCGGTCCAGCACCGTGACGTCCACCGGCCCTTCCAGCGCGGGCCGTGCCGCCGCGCCCTCGGCCGCCGGGCCGGGGGCCGCGAGCGCGACCGGCAGCCCCTTCGCCCGCTCCAGGCCCTCGGCCGAACCGGAACGCGCGGCCTGACGGCCCGGCGCCTTCACCACGGCCGTCCCCGGCCGCGGCCAGGCGGCCCTGGCAGTCCGCGCCGCTCCGGCGGCGGGGTCCGGGGTCCGGGGGCGGACCTTCAGGTTCTTCCCGTCGACCGTGCGCGTGCGGTCGGCGACCTCGGGACGGCCCGACCGCCGGGGGTCGGCCTGCGCGGCGGGGGCCGTGGCGAATCCCGCCGCTAGCACCACCGTCATGCCGATCGCCACGATCCGCAGCGGCCGTCCGGTCCGCAACGCCTTGCGCCCGCCCATGCGAGTCACCTGCCCCTTCCAAGGCAGGCGGCCGGCTCGGCCGAGCCGCCTGCGGTGTCCCGGGCGCCGGTGGCACGACGAGGACTTCGCCGCGTCGTGGGTCCACCGGTCGCCGACGCCCTCGACGATGCGGTCGCCGACGAAGGTGATCAAGACCCGCGGACGATCGCGGACGGCCCCGCCGGACGGAGCGGCAGGTCACTCACAAGATCAAGTCCGCGTCCGGACAGCGCGCCAACCGGAACGCGGAACCGGGCGTCCGCGCGCGAAAAGATCAAGGAACTCACCCGGAAAAGAGGGTGCTGACCCTAATGACAGAATCGGTCAATACCGATCTTGTCCGCGCGGTGGGCGGATGTGATGATCACGCCGACGAGACCTCGACCTCCACGGAGAGGCCCCGATGCTCCCTGCGCCCTGGCTCCCGACCGCGTGGCTCCGGACGAGACGACTCCCGGCGACACGGCTCCCCTCAGCACCGATCCCTGCCGCACCGCGGGTGAGGC
Organism: Actinomadura sp. NPDC048955; assembly: GCF_040649435.1. Taxonomy (NCBI): domain Bacteria; kingdom Bacillati; phylum Actinomycetota; class Actinomycetes; order Streptosporangiales; family Thermomonosporaceae; genus Actinomadura; species Actinomadura sp. NPDC048955. The sequence goes on along the minus strand of NZ_JBEZJI010000005.1, from coordinate 274,103 downwards.
ACCCGAGCGGGCGCGGCCTCGTCCGGCGGCCGTTCGCCCTCCTTTCCGCGGCGGCCGCCCTGACCGCCGCGCTCACCGGAGCGCCGGCCGCGACCGCCGACACCGACCCGCCCCCGGGCGAGCCGGGCACCGCAACCGCCGACCCGCTGCCGGCGTGGCAGACCAACGGCACCGTCTGGACGGTCGCCATCGTCGGCGGCACCGTCTACGCCGGCGGCTCCTTCACCGCGATCCGCCCGCCCGGCACCGCCCCCGGAGACCCCGCCGAGATCCCCCGCGGCGGCCTGGCCGCCTTCGACGCCGCCACCGGTGAACCGCTCCCGTGGAACCCCCTCGTGGAGGCCAACCCCGGCAACGAGGCCACCGTCGAGGACCTGGAGCCCTCCCCCGACGGCCGGACCCTCTACGTCGGCGGCCGGTTCACCAAGATCAACGGCTTGTCCAGGCCCCGGATCGGGTCGTTCTCTCTGCCCGGCGGGGCCCTCACCGGGTTCCGGCACGAGATGGAGTCGGCCGTCGAGACCCTTGCCGCGACCGGCTCCACCGTCTACGCCGGCGGCTCCTTCACCACCGTCGACGGCGTCCCCCGCGCCCGCCTGGCCGCCTTCGCCGCCTCCGACGGATCGCTCACCGCGTGGGCACCCGCGGCCGACCGCCGCGTCATGTCCATGATCGTCTCGCCGGACGGGTCGCGGGTCGTCATCGGCGGGAAGTTCAACACGCTCAACGGCAACCCGCCGCACGGCCTCGGCGCCGTCCGCACCGACGCCACCGGCACCAGCGCCCCCTGGCAGACCGGCCTGGAGTACGTCAGCGACTCGCGCCAGTCCTGGGCCACCGACATGGTCGCGGACGGTGACACCGTCTACGTCGGCGCCGCCGGGACCGGAACCTTCGACGGCCGCCTGGCCGTCGACCCCGACGGCGGCGCCCTGCGCTGGATCGACAACTGCCTGGGCGGCACCGAGACCGTCTCGCTGCTGGAGGGCGTCCTCTACAGCGGCTCCCACGCCCACGACTGCTCCACCCAGCCGGGCGGTTTCCCGTCCCTCAACGGCAGCCACCAGCGGTTGCTCGCCGAGCCGGCCCGACCTGACCCCGCTCAGTACGACACCCCGCCGATCCTGCACTGGTTCCCCGACACCGACGGCGGCGCCGGCACCGACAACCAGGGTCCGCGCGCGATGGACAACGACGGCCGGTACCTGTGGGCCGGCGGGGACTTCACGACCGTCAACGGCCGGTCCCAACAGGGGCTCACCCGCTTCGGCACCCTCGCCGTCCAGGCCGACACCACGCCGCCCCAGCCGCTCGCCGCTCCCACCGTGGCCCCGCCCGCCGGGAGCAGCGGCGCCCTGACGGTCACCTGGACCCAGACCTGGGATCGCGACAACCGGCGGCTCACCTACCGGGTGGTCCGGGACGGCACCACCGTCGTCCACACCCTCGACTCGGCGTCCGCGTTCTGGGACCTGGCGAAACTCACCTACACCGACACCGGTCTGGCGCCCGGCAGCGCCCACACCTACACGGTCCGGGCCACGGACCATTTCGGCAACACCACCGAGTCGCCTCCCGCCGGTCCGGTCCAGGCCGGGCTTGCGCCGAGCGGCGGAGAGGCTCAGCGGTGACACGACTCCGTACGCGACGGCAGGCGGCGGCCGGCCTCGCCGCTCTGCTCCTGTGGGCGCTCGCGGCGCCCGCGGGCGCCGACACCGCTCCGCCCGCCGGAACGCCCGCGACGATCGCAGCCGACGACCTGCCGACCTGGCAGACCGACGGGGTGGTGTGGTCGGTCGCGACGGTCGGCGGCGTGGTCTACGCCGGCGGGAACTTCGACCACATCCGTCCCCCCGGCACCTCGCCCGGCGACCCCGGCGAGCTGCCGCGCCACAACCTGGCCGCCTTCGACGTCGCCACGGGCGAGCCCCTGCCGTGGGCGCCCGTCGTGGAGGGCACCCCCTTCACCAGTACCACCCGGCAGAACGACTGCGACGACCTCGGCGGCGACCGCTGGGTCTGCGACGCGGTCTGGGAGATCCGGCCGTCCCCGGACGGCGCGCGGCTCTACGTCGGGGGCGACTTCACCAAGATCGACAATCAGCGCCGGGGGAAGATCGCCTCGTTCGACGCGTCCACCGGAGCCCTCGACGGCTTCCAGCACGAGCTCAACAGCCGGGTCAAGGCCCTGGCGGTGACCGGCACCACCGTCTACGCCGGCGGGTACTTCACCACGGTCGACGGCGCCTCCCGGCAGCGCCTCGCCGCCTTCACCGCCGCCGACGGCACCCTGACCGGCTGGGCGCCCACCGCGGACCGTGGCGTCCACGCCATGGTCCTCTCGCCCGACGGCAGCCGCGTCATCATCGGCGGCGACTTCAACAACCTGAACGGAAACCCGCCTCACGGCCTGGGCGCCGTCTACGCCGCCACCGGGGCCAGCGCGCCCTGGGCCACCGGGGTCGACCACATCGACGACGCCCGCCGCTCCTGGGTGACCGACCTGGTGACCGATGACGAGGCCGTCTACGCCTCGGCCGACGGAGAGAGCACCTTCGACGGGCGGCTGGCCCTCGACCCGGGCGACGGGACCCTCCGCTGGATCGACGGATGCCGGGGCGCCACCCAGGCCGTCAGCATCATGGACGGGATCCTCTACAGCGGCTCCCACGCCCACGACTGCTCCACCCAGCCCGGCGGGTTCCCCGAGATCGTCCCCGATCTGCCCTACCAGCGGCTGCTCGCCGAGCCCACCCATCCCGACCCCGCCCAGTACGACACCCCGCCCATCCTGCACTGGTTCCCCAACACCAACGGCGGCCCCACCACCTACAACCAGGGCCCCCGCGCCATGGACAACGACGGCCGCTACCTCTGGGTCGGCGGGGACTTCACCACCGTCAACGGACGATCCCAGCAGGGGCTCACCCGTTACGGCTCCCTGGCCGTCACCAAGGACGCCAACCCCTCCGAGCCCGTCCACAAACCGACCGTCACCAAGCCGGACGGCACCACCGGCCAGCTGGCGGTCACCTGGACCGAGACCTGGGACCGCGACAACGAGAAGCTCACCTACCAGGTCGTCCGCGACGACAACACCGTCGTCCACACCATCGAGTCGACGTCCAGGTTCTGGGATCTGAAGACCCACGTCTACACCGACACCGGGCTGGCCCCCGGCAGCGGCCACACCTATTCCATCCGCGCGATCGACCCCTTCGACAACCGCTACCGCTCGGCCAGGAGCGAGCCCGTCCAAGCCGGTTGAGAGGACGTCCCCAACGCGGCGGCAGGGCGACGTGCTCTGCCGCCGGGTCAGGTGAGGTTGGAGGTTCGGGACTCCCAGTAGGGGGCGCGGAGCTGGCGTTTCAGGGTCTTGCCCGAGGGGTTGCGGGGGATCTCGGAGAGCCGGTCGAAGCCCCGGGGGGTCTTGTAGGCGGCCAGGTGCTCCCGGCAGAAGGCGCGCAGGTCGTCGTCCGTGGCTGCGCCGTCCGGCGCCAGGACGATGGCGGCGTGGACGGACTCGCCCCATTCGTCGGACGGGACGCCGAACACGGCCGCGTCGGCCACCGCCGGGTGGGCGGTGAGGACGGCCTCGATCTCGGCCGGGTAGATGTTCATCCCGCCCGAAATGATCATGTCGGTGCGGCGGTCGCAGATGTAGTAGAAGCCCTCCTCGTCCCGGTAGGCGATGTCGCCGACGGTCAGCCAGTCGCCGCGGCTGGCGTCCTGGAACTTGCCCTCGGCCTTGTAGTAGGCGTTGAAGGTGCCGGTGCCGCGCACGTAGAGGTCGCCGGGCACGTGCGGCTCCTCGACGGGGCCGCCGTCCTCGCCGAACAGCGCGATCTCGACGCCGGGGGCGGCGCGGCCGCAGCTTCCGGGCTTGCGCATCTGGTCCTCGGGGCGCAGGACGGTGTCCACGCCGAGCTCGGTGGAGCCGTACACCTCGAACAGGGAGCCGTCGCCGATCCGGTCGACGTACCGGCGCTTGAGCTCGAAGGGCCACGGGGCGGCGTTGGCGATGACGCGCCGCAGGGACGACAGGTCCCGGCGGCGGATCGTCTCCTCCGGCAGGTCCACCACGCGGCGGATCGGGGTCGGCGCCGAGAAGGTGGTGGTGACCCGGTGCCGTTCGACCAGGTCCAGCCAGCGTTCGGGGTCGAAGTCGCGCATCACGACCACGGTCCCGCCCATGAGCTGGACGATGAGCATGAAGCTCATCGGGCCCGAGTGGTAGAGCGGGCCGGTCGTGAGGTAGACGTCGCCGGGTTCGAAGCCGATCTCGCCGACCAGCCCGAGGACCAGCGCAGGGTCGTGCTCGCCCCGCACGACGCCCTTGGGCTTGCCGGTCGTCCCGGAGGTGTAGAACATCGAGGTGCCGGCCGCCGGGTCGGCGCCGCGGGCGACGGGCTCGGTCTCGGGGCTCCGTTCGGCCAGGGCGTCGAGCGAGGAGGCCCAGTCCGGCGCCGCGGGGCCCCAGGCGAGCCAGGCGCGGACGCCGGCCGCCTGCTTCCGGGCCGCTTCGAGCTGGGGAGCCTGCTCGGCGTCGAACACCACGAGCGCGGCGTCGGCGTTCTCGACGACGTAGGCGGTCTCCTCCGGCGTGAGGCGGTAGTTCAGCGGGACGCCGACGGCCCCGCACTTGCGCAGGGCGGAGATCAGCGCGACGACCTCGGTGCTGTTGCGGCCGCACCACACGACCTTGGTGCCGGCCCGGACGCCGTGCTCGACCAGGAGGTTGGCGTACCGGTTCACCAGCGCGTTGAACTCGGGGTAGGTCAGGCGCCGCTCGTCCTCGACGACCGCGAGCTTCGCGGGGGCGCCGGCGGCCATCGCCGCGAGCGGGTCTTCGGCGGACATGGTGATCGACCTCCTGCGGGGGTTCACATGGGCCGGTGCGCCAGGGCGCGCTCCAGCCGTTCCTGGGCGCGGGCGGCCTGCCGGGCGCGGTAGGCGATCGGCATGTAGCGGACGCGTTCGGGCAGCAGCGGCGCGCCCCGCCCGATGACCTGCCCGGCCAGGCGGAGCCTGCGCTCGTCCGCGGCGGTCCACCGCAGGCCGAGCTTGTCGCGCGCCTCCGCCGGGAGGGTGCCGATCGTGATCAGCCGTCCGAGCCGTCCGGCGGCCATGCTCAGGGGGGCGACGGCCGGACGCAGCGGGCCGGGCACGCCCGGCGGCACCCGGTCCATCTGCGCGAGCACCTCGTGCGCGACCTTGTGAGGGACGAGGGTGTTGGCCACCATGTCGTCAAAATAGGCCCAGTAGTCGGGGATTGTCTCCGGCAGCATCCGCTCGGGGACTTGCAGGATCCTCCCGAGCTGGAGGAACTCGTCGAATATCCGCTGCTCCTCCTCCGGCGTCAGCGGGGCCGGCGCGAAGTACCTGGCCGCGGTGACGGCGGCGTAGAAGCCGGTGAGGTGGACCCACGCCCACGGCCCGGCCGACAGCGCGTGGTGGCGCCGGCCCTCCTCGTCGACGGCGCTGAGCGGCTTGTGCATCTCGCGCAGCCGCCGTCCCTCCTCGATGGCGGTGCGCCCGCCGTAGACCCAGGTCTGCACCGAGGCGAAGCTGCGCGCGGCGCGGCCGAGCGGGTCGGTGCGGAAGCTCGACAACCGGTCGACCACGGTGCCGATCGCCGGGTGCATCACCTGGAGGATGAACACGCCGTTGCCCGCGATCGCCGACGTGTAGAGCCCCATCTGCTCCCACAGCAGCGAGCCGGGCCCGAACGGCGCCGGCTCGCCGCGGCGCTCCCGCCCGGCCGGCGGGCTCGCGGGCGTCCCCTCGGTCACCGTCATCGGCGCGACCTCCTGACGAAACGACTCCTGTAAGCTAAACGCGAATAAGCAGTCGCTTACAAGTCGCGTTTCGGAGGGAACCGCCGGTGGCGCGCTCACCTGGGCTTTCGCCGCGCAGAACCCCCTCCCAGGACCGCTCGCGCCGCACCGTCGAGCGGATCCTGGAGGCCGCCACTCGCGTTCTGTCCGAGCGCGGGTACGACGGCGCCTCCACCAACCGGATCGCCAAGGCCGCGGGCGTCGGCAATGGGTCGCTGTACCAGTACTTCCCCAACAAGGACGCGATCGTCATCGCGGTGCTGGACCGCTTTGCCGACCGCCTCGCCGACCGGCTCGGCGAGGAGATCGATGCCACGATGCGCCTGCCGTGGCAGGAGGCCGGGCGCGCCCTGCTGGACGTCCAGATCCGGCTGTTCGAGGAGAACGCCGACCTGCTGCGCATCGTCGTCGAGCAGGTGCCGCGGCTCGGGCCGTTCGACAAGCTCGCGGCCCTGCAGCGGCGGCTGACCGACCTGGTGCGCGTCTACCTCCTGCTCAACCGCGCGGAGTTCCGCGACGACCTCGACATCGACGCCACGCTGTGGGTCATCACCGAGACCGTCGGCCTGCTGTCCATCAAGTACGTCCTGGACCGGCCGCCCATCCCGCACGAGCGGATGGTGGACGAGCTGGCCGCCCTCGTCATCGGCCACATCCGCGGCTGACCCGGCGGTTGCGGACGTCCTCGCAGGGCAGGGCACGTCTGTGAGTACGAGCGCACTGGTCGTCATCGACATGCTGAACCCGTACGACCACCGGGACGCGGACGCGCTGATCGAGAGCGTCGAGGAGGTGGTGGACCCGCTGCGCCGCCTGCTGGACGACGCCAGGCGGCGCGACGACGTGCGCGTCCTCTACGTCAACGACAACTACGGCGACTTCTCGGCCGACCGGAAGGACATCATCGACCGCGCCCTGAACGGGCGGCGGCCCGATCTCGTCGAGCCCGTCGTCCCGGCGCCCGGCTGCGGGTTCATGTCCAAGGTGAGGCACAGCGCGTTCTACGGCACCGCCCTGGAGTACCTGCTGTCCCGCGAGAAGGTGGAGCGGGTCGTCCTCACCGGCCAGGTCACCGAGCAGTGCGTCCTTTACAGCGCGCTGGACGCCTACGTCCGGCACTTCCGGCTCACGGTGGTCCGGGACGCGGTCGCGCACATCGACGCCGGGCTCGGGGACGCGGCGCTGCGCATGATGGAGTCGAACATGCGCGCCGAGATCGTCGACGCCGGGCGGTGTTTCTGAGAGGGGACGCCCCGCGGCGCGGGCGGGACGCCCCCTGACCTTCAGCGCACGTCGACGAAGTCGTCGGGGGACTTCTGCCGGTCGAAGTTGCTCGTGCCGGGGAAGTAGGCGCGCCAGTAACCGTCGCGCGCCGCCGTGAACGCCTTGCGGTAACGGCCGTCGCGGGCGGTCTTCGCGGTTCCCATGTAGGTCCAGGAAGTGGAGCCCTTGGGAAGGAAATAGACGCGGATCGCCTTGCCCGGATAGGCCGTGTATCCGGTGCCGATGTCGTTGAGCCGCTTCAGGCGGCCGGACACGGTGATCGGACGGCCCCTGAGCACGGGTTCGGGCGCCGCGTTGTGACTCTGGACGACCGTGTCGTACTTCTCGTACCAGTAGTCCTCACGGCTGCCCAGCGCCTTGCCCCTGCGGTCATAGGCGATGACCCGGACGCGCCATTTCCCCAGGTCGTCGACCTGGTTGGGGCAACCGACGCCCCAGCCGACCTGGTATCCGGGCAGGACCTTCTTGTAGACGAGCGGCGACGGGGCCCGCCCGTTGGGATCGATCAGATAGGCCTTGGAATAGGCGACCGAGGAGCCTTCGGTGCCCCACACCCACACGTCCATGGCGCAGGCCTTGTTGTAATCCCCCTTTCCTACGGAGAGGTGCTTCGGCACCTTGATGTGGAACTGCAGCGACTCGGCTTCGGCAGCGGTGGCGCCGCCGGCGAGCACGCCGGCGGCCAGTCCCAGCGCGAGGGCGCCGGAAACGATTCTGGGAGGCATCGGCGTACCGTCCTGTCTAGGTTCGACAGAAACGATCATGCCAGTTCTCCGGCCTCCGCCCGACTGGTTCGGTGCGTCAGCAGGAGTGGTCGGAGGGGCGGCCGGGCGGGCCGCGAACGGCGCGTTCCAGGGTCTTGCGGGACGGCGGTCGGATGGTTACGGTGCACTCGGGTTTTATAGGAAAGTTTCCTATCAGATCAGCGCGACCGACTCGGGGTTCGGGGGATTCCCGCTCGTCCACGTCTCCTACCCGGGAGTGACATTGCGAAGAAGAAGGCTTCTCCCCGGTTTCCTGCTCACCGCCCTCTGCTCCCTCCTGCTCGCCCTGCTCGTCCCCGTGCAGGCCGGCGCCGCCGCCTCGGTGACGGCGACCTTCGCCAAGGCCTCCGACTGGGGCTCGGGGTACGAGGGCAGGTACACGATCAAGAACGACACCGCCTCGGCCGTCACCGGCTGGAAGGTGGAGTTCGACCTGCCGTCCGGCTCGTCGGTCGGGACCTACTGGGACGCGCTGCTCACCAAGTCGGGGCAGCACGCCGCGTTCGCCAACCGCGAGTACAACGGGAGCGTCGCCGCAGGCGCCAGCGTCACGTTCGGCTTCATCGTCAACGGGACCGGGGCGCCGCAGAACTGCACGGTCAACGGCGCCTCCTGCACGGGCGGCGACACTCCCCCGCCCGGCACGCCCTCCGCACCTGGGGCGCCGACCGTCACCGCCAAGACCGACACGTCGCTGACGCTGTCGTGGCCGGCCTCGACCGGAACCGTCACCGGCTACCGCGTCTACGAGGGCACGACGGTCAAGGCCACCGCGACCGGGACCGGCGCCACCGTCAGCGGGCTGACCGCCTGCTCCGACCACACCTACACGGTGAGGGCGTACAACACCGCCGGCGAGTCGGCGGCAAGCGGCCCGGTCACGGCCACCACGACCGGCTGCACGGAGCCGCCGCCCGCGAGCCGGCGCGCCGCGCCCTACCTGTACATGGGCTGGGGCGACCCGCCGAGCCCGTCCACCGTCATGAGCGCGTCCGGGATCAAGTGGTTCACGATGGCGTTCATCCTGTCCAGCGGCGGCTGCAACCCCGGGTGGGACGGGCAGCGCCCGCTCAAGGGCGGCGTGGACGAGCAGGCGATCTCGCAGATCCGCGCGGCCGGCGGTGACGTGCTGCCGTCCGTCGGCGGCTGGTCGGGCAACAAGCTCGGCCCGAACTGCTCCACGCCCGAGGCGCTGGCCGGCGCGTACCAGAAGGTCATCGACGCCTATGGGCTCAAGGCCATCGACATCGACATCGAGAACAGCGACGAGTTCGAGAACGCGGCCGTCCAGGACCGCGTCCTCGGCGCCCTGAAGATCCTCAAGCAGAACGACCCGGGCCTGCAGACGATCCTGACGTTCGGCACGACCACCACCGGGCCGAACTACTGGGGCAAGCGGCTCATCGACCAGGCCGCGGCGCTGCAGGCGAACGTGGACGTGTTCACGATCATGCCGTTCGACTTCGGCGGCGGCGCGGACATGTACGGCAGCACCGTCAACGCGTCCGAGGGCCTCAAGACCGCGCTGAAGTCGGCGTTCGGGTGGTCGGACGCCACCGCCTACACCCACATGGGGATCTCCGGCATGAACGGCCTGTCCGACCAGCAGGAGCTCACCTCGACCGCGACCTGGACGAAGATCCGCGACTGGGCGAAGTCCAAGGGCCTGGCCAGGCTGGCGTTCTGGTCGGTCAACCGGGACCGGCCCTGCCCGGGCGGCGGCGTCGCCGAGAACTGCAGCGGCACCGACCAGCAGCCCTGGGAGTTCACCAAGATCACGGCAGGTTTCTGACCGGCCCGGCCGCGGCCCGCGTCCCGGCTCGGGGGCGCGGGCCGCGCCCGCATCCGGCCCGCCCGGCTAGACTTGCCTCATTTGTTGTCTTAAACGATTCGCGTTTGCAAGGGAAGGTTCGGCGCCATGACCGCGTCCCAGACCCCGTCCACCGCCGAGGAGCTGCGCGGGGCAGGCCTGCGGGTGACGGCCGCCCGCGTGGCCCTGCTGGACACCGTCCGGGCCGGCGACCACCTCGGCGTCGAGGCGCTGGCCGCGGGCGTGCGCGACCGCGTGGGCCACATCTCCCTCCAGGCGGTGTACGAGGCGCTCCACGCGCTCACCGCGGCGGGGCTCGTCCGCCGGATCGAACCGGCCGGGAGCCCGGCCCGGTTCGAGGGGCGCGTCGGCGACAACCACCACCACCTGGTGTGCCGGAACTGCGGCGCGATCAAGGACGTCGACTGCGCCGTGGGGCACCCGCCCTGCCTGGACCCGGTCGACGACGCCGGGTACCTCGTCGACGAGGCCGACGTCACCTTCTGGGGCCTGTGCCCGGCGTGCCGGACGGACGCCGGCTGACCCCCGGCCCCGGCACTCCCCCGTGACGGCGTCCGGGCCGGTCGCCGAAGCGGCCGGCCCGGACGTCCCGGACGTTCTCGATCAGGTGAGGTCGTACCGGTCGAGGTTCATCACCTTGTCCCACGCGGCGACGAAGTCGTGGACGAACTTCTCGCCCGCGTCGTCGCTCGCGTAGACCTCGGTGACGGCGCGCAGCTCGGAGTTCGCGCCGAACACGAGGTCGGCCCGGCTCCCGGTCCACTTGAGCGCCCCCGAGGCGTCGCGCCCCTCGAAGGCCTCCGAGGTCATCGGGTCCTCGCCCGTCCCCTTCCACACCGTGCCCATGTCGAGCAGGTTCACGAAGAAGTCCGTGGTGAGCGCCCCGGGCCGGTCGGTGAGGACGCCGAGGGACGACCCGTCGTAGTTCGCCCCGATGACGCGCAGGCCGCCGACGAGGACCGTCATCTCCGGCGCGGTCAGCGTGAGCAGGTTCGCCCTGTCGACCAGGAGGAACTCGCCCGGCAGGACGTTGCCCTTCTGGAGGAAGTTGCGGAACCCGTCGTGCGTCGGCTCCATCACCTCGAAGGACTCGACGTCGGTCTCCTCCTGGGAGGCGTCGGTCCGCCCCGGCGTGAAGGGCACCTCGACGTCGTACCCGGCGGCCTTGGCGGCCTGCTCGACCCCGGCGCAGCCGCCGAGCACGATCAGGTCCGCGATGGAGATGCGCTTGCCGCCGGTCTGCTCTGCGTTGAACGCCTCCTGCACCTGCTCCAGGGTGCGCAGCACGCCGCGCAGCGCGTCGGGGTTGTTGACCTCCCAGCTGCGCTGCGGCTCCAGCCGGATGCGGGCGCCGTTGGCTCCGCCGCGCTTGTCGGTGCCGCGGAACGAGGCTGCCGACGCCCACGCGGTGGTGACGAGCTGGGCGACCGACAGGCCGGAGTCCAGCAGGCGGCGCTTGAGCTCCGCGACGTCCTGCGCGCCGACGAGCTCGTGGTCCACCGCCGGGACCGGGTCCTGCCACACCAGCGACTCGGACGGGATCTCGGGGCCGAGGTAGCGCGAGACCGGGCCCATGTCGCGGTGGGTCAGCTTGAACCAGGCGCGGGCGAACGCGTCGGCGAACTCGTCCGGGTTCTCCATGAAGCGCCGCGAGATCGGCTCGTAGATCGGGTCGAAGCGCAGCGACAGGTCGGTCGTCAGCATCATCGGCTGCCGGTTGAGCGTGCCGTCCTCGGGGTCCGGAACGGTGTTGGCCCCCGCGCCGTCCTTCGGCCGCCACTGGTTCGCCCCGGCGGGGCTCTCGGTCAGTTCCCACTCGTACCCGAAGAGCACCTCGAAGAAGGTGTTGTCCCAGGTGGTCGGGGTGGGCGTCCAGGTGACCTCAAGGCCGCTGGTGTAGGAGTCGCGGCCCTTGCCGGTGCCGTGCGTGCCCTTCCAGCCGAGGCCCATGTCCTCCAGCGGGGCGGCCTCGGGCTCGGCGCCGATGCTGTCGGCCGGCGCCGCGCCGTGCGTCTTGCCGAAGGTGTGGCCGCCGGCGATCAGCGCGACGGTCTCCTCGTCGTTCATCGCCATGCGGCCGAACGTCTCGCGGATGTCGCGCGCCGCGGCGACCGGGTCCGGGTTGCCGTTCGGGCCCTCCGGGTTGACGTAGATGAGGCCCATCTGCACCGCGGCCAGGGGCTTCTCCAGCTCACGCTCGCCGCTGTAGCGCTCGTCGTCCAGCCAGGCGGTCTCGGGCCCCCAGAAGACGTCCTCCTCGGCCTCCCAGGCGTCCCGGCGGCCCCCGGCGAAGCCGAAGGTCTTCAGGCCCATCGTCTCCAGGGCGACGTTGCCGGCCAGGATCATCAGGTCGGCCCAGGAGATCTTGCGGCCGTACTTCTTCTTGACCGGCCAGAGCACGCGGCGGGCCTTGTCGAGGCTCGCGTTGTCCGGCCAGCTGTTGAGGGGCGCGAAGCGCTGCTGGCCGGCGCCGGCGCCGCCGCGGCCGTCGCTGACGCGGTAGGTGCCCGCGCTGTGCCACGCCATACGGATGATCAGCGGCCCGTAGTTGCCGAAGTCGGCGGGCCACCAGTCCTGCGAGTCCGTGAGGACGTGCGCGATGTCCTGCTTCACCGCGGTGAGGTCGAGGCTCTCGAACGCCTCGGCGTAGTTGAAGTCCTCGCCCAGCGGGTTGGCCAGGGGCGGGTTCTTGGCGAGCAGCTTCAGGTTGAGCCGTTCCGGCCACCAGCCGCGGTTGCCGCCACCCTGGGTCGGGTGGGGAGCGCGGTCGTGCGCGACCGGGCAGCCGCCGCCGGCGGCGGTTTCGTTGTTCTCAGACATGTGATTCCTTCCAGGGCGACCGTGGGTGAATCAGGAACTGTGGGCGGTTGAGCAGGCGGGACAGAGGCCCCAGTAGACGACCTCTGCCTCGTCGATCAGGTAGCCGCGGTCGTCGGAGGCCGTCAGGCAGGGCGCCTCGCCCTCGGCGCAGTCGACGTCGGCGATGGCCCCGCACGAGCGGCAGACGACGTGGTGGTGGTTGTCCCCGGTCCGCGACTCGTAGCGGGCCACGGAGCCGGACGGCTGGATGCGCCGCAGCAGGCCCGCCGCCGTCAGCGCGCGCAGCGAGTCGTAGACCGCCTGGTGGGACACCTTCGGAAGATCCCCGCGCACGGCGCCGATGACCGACTCGGTGTCGGCGTGCGGGTGCGCGTGGACGGCGCTCAGCACCGCCAGCCGCGGGCGGGTCACGCGCAGGGCGGCCGCACGCAGCATCGCGTGGAAGTCCAAGGAGCTGGCCACGTCCCCAGACTGTCCCATTTTCTGGAATCAGTCAAGATATTGAATAGACCATGTTCAGGAAGATCGATTCTTTGCCCGCGCGCGACCGGGGGGTGGGGACCCTCGTGAGCCTAGATCGCGCGGTGCGTCCGGTCATCTGGCGATGTTCGCCGTCGATCGCCGCCTCTTCCGGCGAGAGTTGCCGATTTCGAAGATCGCCGCAGCTGGTTCGGGTCGCGAGCTGGGGTGATGGCCGGACGGCGGAACGGCGCCCGGACAGGGGTCTTGCCGACGTCCCGGGCGCTGGCTACCTTGACCCTAAATAGATAGGAAACCTTCCTGTCTAATACGTGAACGATCTCGGGGTTCGGGGGAATCCGCCAGCCTTCCCAAGCGATGGAGTGAGCCCTTGCGCCCCCGCTCTGCCCTCGGCGTCCTCGCCGCACTGCTCCTCGTCCTCGCCCTCGCGCCCGGCGCGCACGCCGCCGGAACCGCGGCCGCGACCTTCACCAAGCCCTCCGACTGGGGCTCGGGATGGGAGGGACGTTTCACGCTCACCAACGGCACCGACACCGCGATCAACGGGTGGCGGGTCGAGTTCGACCTGCCGTCCGGGACGTCCGTCGGGTCCTACTGGGACGCGCTGCTGACGAAGAACGGCCAGCGCAGCACGTTCCAGAACCGCGAGTACAACGCCGTCGTCCCGCCCGGAGGGACCGTCACGTTCGGGTTCCTCGGGAACGGTCCCGGAAGCCCGCAGAGCTGCACGTTCAACGGCAGGCCCTGCGAGGGCGGGCCGACCGATCCCCCGGGCGGGCTCGGCGCACCCGGCACGCCCACCGTCACCGGACGGACCGACACCTCGCTGACGCTGGCCTGGCAGGCGGGCAGCGGGACGCCCGCCGGGTACCGCGTCTACGAGGGCTCGGACCTGAAGGCGACGGTCCCCGGAACCTCCGCCACGGTCGCCGGGCTCGCGAAATGCTCGACGCACGGCTACACGGTCAAGGCCTACGACGACAAGGGCGAGTCGCCCGCGAGCGCGGCGGTCACCGGGACGACCAGCGGGTGCGCGACCGGGCCGCTGCCCAAGCACTTCCTGACCGGCTACTGGCACGACTTCGTCAACCCGGCGCAGGAGCTCAAGCTCTCCCAGGTCCCGGACCAGTACGACCTGGTCGCCGTGGCCTTCGGCGAGGCGACCGCCCGGTCCGGCGAGGTCTCGTTCCGCGTCGACCCCGAGCTGTCCACGGCCCTCGGCGGCTACACCGACGCGCAGTTCAAGGCCGACATCGCCGGACTGCACGCCAAGGGCAAGAAGGTCATCCTGTCGGTCGGCGGCGAGAAGGGCGCCATCCGGGTCGCGGACGGCGCCTCCGCGCAGCTGTTCGCCGACTCGGTGTCGGGGCTGATGACCCGGTACGGGTTCGACGGCGTCGACATCGACCTGGAGAACGGCCTCAACCCGACCTACATGGAGCAGGCGCTGCGGGCGCTGCGCGCCAAGGCCGGCGCCGACCTGATCATCACGATGGCGCCGCAGACGCTCGACATGCAGTCGACCGGCGGGTCGTACTTCCAGCTCGCGCTGAAGATCAAGGACATCCTCACCGTCGTCCACATGCAGTACTACAACTCGGGCGCGATGCTCGGCTGCGACCAGAAGGTGTACGGGCAGGGCACGGTCGACTTCATGACCGCGCTGGCCTGCATCCAGCTGGAGAACGGGCTGCGCCCCGACCAGGTGTCGCTCGGGCTCCCGGCCGGGCCGGGCGCGGCGGGCGGCGGCGTCGTGGCGCCCTCGGTCGTGAACAACGCGCTGGACTGCCTCGCCAAGGGGACCGGCTGCGGCACGTTCAAGCCGTCGCGCACCTACCCCGACATCCGCGGCGCGATGACGTGGTCCGTCAACTGGGACGTCACCAACGGCGGCGGCTTCGCCGGGACCGTCGGCCCGCACCTGGACACCCTGCCGTAGGGAGCCTGTCATGAAGAAGAAGATCGTGGTGGTGGCGGCCCTGCTCGCCGGGCTGCTGGCCGGGGTCACGGCCCCGGCCCACGCGGACAACATCCTGGCCAACGCCGGGTTCGAGAGCGGCTCGCTCAGCCCCTGGACGTGCGACGGCGGGTCGGTCGTGACCAGCCCCGCGCGGACGGGCGGCCACGCGCTCGCGGGCGGGGTGTCGGCCGGGAGCACCGGCCAATGCGCCCAGACCGTGAGCGTGAAGGCGAACACCGCGTACACGCTGTCGGCCTGGGTGCGCGGCAGCTACGTCTACCTCGGCGTGACGGGCGGGGCGTCCACGTGGACGCCGTCCGCCGCCGACTTCACCAAGCTGTCGGTGGCGTTCACGACCGGCGCCGGCCAGACGTCCGTGCAGATCTTCCTGCACGGCTGGTACGGCAACGGCGCCTACTACGCCGACGACGTCGCCCTCGACGGTCCCGGAGGCGAACCGCAGCCGGGGGTCCCGGGCGTGCCCGAGGCACCGAAGGCCGGCGCCGTCACCGACGGCTCGATCGCCCTGCAATGGGGGGCGTCGTCCGGGACGGTCACCGGGTACCGCGTCTACGAGGGCGCCACGGTCAGGGCGACGGTCACCGGGACGGGCACCACCGTGTCGGGTCTGGCGGCGTGCAGCTCGCACACGTTCACGGTCGCCGCCTACAACGACGTCGGCGAGTCGGCGAAGTCCGGGCCGGTCAGCGCGCGGACCAGCGGCTGCACCGACACCGGGCTCCCCCGGCACGCGCTCGTCGGCTACCTGCACGCGAGCTTCGCCAACGGCTCCGGCTACGTGCGGATGGCGGACGTCCCGGACGCGTGGGACATCATCGACCTCGCGTTCGGCGAGCCGACGTCCGTCACCTCCGGCGACATCCGGTTCACCCGCTGCCCCGCGAGCGAGTGCGCGAACGTGGAGAGCGACGAGGAGTTCGTCGCCGCGATCCGCGCGAAGCAGGCGCAGGGCAAGAAGGTGCTGATCTCGATCGGCGGCCAGAACGGCCAGGTGCAGCTCACGACGGCGGCCGCGCGGGACGCGTTCGTCCGGTCGGTCTCGGCCATCATCGACAGGTACGGGCTGGACGGCCTGGACGTCGACTTCGAGGGCCACTCGCTCTACCTGAACGCGGGCGACACCGACTTCCGCAACCCGACCACCCCGGTCATCGTCAACCTGATCTCGGCGCTCAGGTCGCTGAAGGCGAAGTACGGGGCGAAGTTCGTCCTGACGATGGCGCCCGAGACGTTCTTCGTGCAGGTCGGGCACCAGTTCTACGGCGGCGCGGGCGGCGGCGACAACCGGACGGGCGCGTACCTGCCGGTGATCGACGCGATGCGGGACGACCTCACCGTCCTGCATGTCCAGGACTACAACTCCGGTCCGGTGATGGGCCTGGACGGCCAATACCACACCATGGGCGGCGCCGACTTCCACATCGCGATGACCGACATGGTGAAGGCCGGGTTCCCGGTCGCGAACACCGGCCGCACGTTCCCGGGGCTGCGCCCCGACCAGATCGGGATCGGCCTGCCCGCGGCGGTCAGCGCCGGCAACGGGCACACGCCGCCCGCCCAGGTGCAGCAGGCCGTGAACTGCCTGGTCAAGGGGCAGGGCTGCGGCTCCTACACGCTGCGCGGCGGGACGTCCCCCGACCTGCGCGGGCTGATGACGTGGTCGATCAACTGGGACCGCTACTACGGCTGGGAGTTCATGAACAGCCACGAGCCCTTCCTGAACGGCCTCCCCTGACGCGCCGTCCCTGACCCGCCCCCCGCCTCCTTCACCGGAACCCACCCCCACCGGAAGGAAACCCATGCGATCGACCCGCAGGAAGGCCGCCGTCGCGGCGGCCGCCGTGCCGGCCGCGTCCGCGCTGGTCGTGCTCGGTACGGCGACCGCCGCGAGCGCGCACGGCACGATGTCCGATCCGCCCAGCCGCGTGTACGTGTGCAACCAGGAGGGCCCGGAGAGCCCGGACTCGGACGCCTGCAAGGCGGCCGTCGCGGCCAGCGGCGCGCAGGCCTTCTACGACTGGAACGAGGTGTCGCTGCTGGACGCGGGCGGGCGGCACCGGGAGATCATCCCGGACGGGCGGCTGTGCAGCGCCGGGCGGGCCAAGTACCGGGGCCTGGACCTCCAGCGCGCGGACTGGCCCGCCAGGCCGATGAGGGCGGGGCAGCAGACGATCACCTACCGCGCGTCCGCGCCGCACGGGGACAGCGACTTCGAGTTCTACCTCACCCGCGACGGCTGGGACCCGACGCAGCCGCTGCGCTGGGGCGACCTCGTCCCGCTGGCGAGCTTCACGCACCAGAACCCGTCCGAGTACACCAACTGGACGCTGAACATCCCGCCGCGGACGGGCCGCCACATCCTGTACTCGATCTGGCAGCGGGTGCTGGGCAGCCAGGAGGCGTTCTACACCTGCTCCGACGTCGACTTCGGCGGGACGAACACCCCGACGCCGACCCCCACGCCGACTCCCACGCCGACCGAGACCCCGACACCGACCCCGACGCCCACACCGACCGAGACACCGGGCGGCACGTGGAAGGCAGGGACGTCCTATGCCGCGGGCGACCGGGTGACCTACGGCGGCGCGACCTACGCGTGCCGCCAGGCGCACACGGCGATCGCCGGCTGGGAGCCCCCCACCACGGCCGCGCTCTGGCAGCCGGTCTGACGAGCCCGCCACCATGAGGCGCGGTCTGACGACGTCCGGCTCGCTGGCGCTGATCGCCGCGTGCGTCGCCCTGCTCGCGGTCCAGTGCGGGGCCGGCGGCGGTCCGCCGTCGCCGGTCCCCGTGCGGGCGCGCGGCGGGGCCGGGTTCAACTCCACCGACGTGATGTTCCTGCAGATGATGGTCCCGCATCAGGGCCAGGGCGTGAAGCTCGCGCGGACGGCCCGCGGGCGCCCCGTCCGGCCCGAGGTCGCGACGCTGGCCGCGGCGATCGAGACGACGCAGCTCGCCGAGATCAGGGACATGGCGGGGCGGCTGCGGGGCTGGCACCGGCCGCCGACGGCGGACCCGCACTCCCACGACCACGACTCGCACGGCGGGATGCCCGCGACCACCGACGCCGAGCTGAGATCCCTGGCGAGGACGCCGCCGGACCGGTTCGAGCGCGCGTTCCTCGACCTGCTGATCGCCCACCAGGACGACGCCGTCCAGCTGGCGCGGCTGGAGACCGGCAGGGGCGAGGACGCGTGGACGAGGCGGCTCGCGGGGCGCGTCGACAGGTCGCGCTCGGCCCAGATCGACCGGATGCTGACGCTCCTCGGCTCCCCGGCCCCGAAGAACCACCCCCAGAAGTAGGTGTTCGGCATGCGCAGATTAATCGGAATCCTTCTGACCTTCGTGGTCGTGGCGGCGCTGGCCGTCGCGCCCGCGCGGGCGGCCGACCGGCTGACGGCGGTCTTCAGCCTGTCCGGCACGACCGGCAAGTACGTGGTCAGCAACCCCGGGACGGCCGACGTCAGCGGCTGGAAGCTCGTCTTCCAGCTGCCCGCCGGGGTGACGGCGGGCAACCCGCAGAACGCCGCGCTGTCGCAGAACGGCACGAAGGTGACGCTGACCCCGGCGTTCTACATCAACACCGTCAAGGGCGGCGGGAGCACCGAGCCCTACAGCCCGACGTTCACGCTCAGCTCCGCCGCCCAGCCGACGAGCTGCACGCTCAACGGCGCGAACTGCGACGGGACGGGTGAACCGCCGCCCGCGCCCGCGGGCGTCACCGCGGAGTACACGGTCAGCGGCACCCAGGCCAAGTTCGTCGTCGCGAACCACACCGCCGCGTCGATCAGCAACTGGTCCGTCGTGTTCGACCTGCCGGCCGGCGTGACCGCGAGCGGCGCCGACAACGGGACGGTCAGCCAGAGCGGCACCACGGTCACCCTCACCCCCGTCTACTACAACTCCACGATCGGGGCCGGGCGGACGACCGAGCCCTACAGCCCGACGTTCACCGTCAGCAGGTCCGGCGCCGAACCGACGAGCTGCCGCGTCAACGACGTCAACTGCGACGGCGCGGCCGACGCGCCGCCGGGCGCGCCCGGCGGCCTGAGGTCCACGGTCAGGACGACCAAGACCGTCTCCCTGGCCTGGGACGCGGCGAAGGCGGGCAGCCTGCCGGTCACCGCGTACGAGGTCTACAACGGGTCGGCGCTCGCGGCGACCGTCCCGGAGACGAACGCCACCGTCACCGGGCTCACCCCGAACACCGAGTACACGTTCACGGTGAAGGCCCGCGACCGCAAGGGGAACCTGTCCCCCGCCAGCGCGCCCGTCACCGTCAAGACCAACGACCCGGCCGCCGACACCCAGGCGCCGTCGGTGCCGGCCGGGCTGCAGAGCACCGGCAAGGACTCCGCCAGCGTGAAGCTCGCGTGGACGGCCTCCACCGACAACACCGGCGTCGCGAACTACGACGTGCTGGTGGACGGGAAGGTCGCCACGACCGTGGCCGGGACGAGCGCCACGGTCGCGGGCCTGTCACCGTCCACCGAGTACGCGTTCGCCGTCCGGGCGCGCGATCTGTACGACAACGTGTCGGCGGCGAGCGCGGCGGTGAAGGTGAAGACCGACGACGTGGTCGGCGACGGCTACGCGCGCGTCGGCTACTTCGTCCAGTGGGGCATCTACGGCCGCCAGTACTTCGTGAAGAACCTGGACACCACCGGCAACGCCGCCCGCCTCACCCACATCAACTACGCGTTCGCCAACGTCGACCCGGTCAACCTGACCTGCCTGCAGGGGGTCACGAAGGGCACCACGGCCGACCCGCAGGACCCGAGCCAGGGCGACGGGGCGGGCGACGCCGAGGCCGACTACGGGCGCCCGTTCAGCGCCGCCCAGTCGGTGGACGGCGTGGCCGACACGGGCTGGGAGAAGCTGCGCGGCAACTACAACCAGCTGAAGAAGCTCAAGGCCAAGTACCCGAAGCTGAAGGTGCTGATCTCGATCGGCGGCTGGACGTACTCCAAGTACTTCTCCGACGTCGCCAGGACCGACGCGTCCCGCAGGAAGTTCGCCGCGTCCTGCATCGACACCTACATCAAGGGCAACCTGCCCGACTACAACGGCGCGGGCGGCCCGGGCACGGCCGCGGGCATCTTCGACGGCATCGACCTCGACTGGGAGTGGCCGGGCGCCGAGGGCCACGCCGGCAACCACGTCAGCCCGGACGACAAGCACAACAACACGCTGCTCATCGCCGAGTTCCGCCGCCAGCTCGACGAGCTGACCAGGTCGACCGGCAAGCGGTACCTGCTGTCGGCGTTCACCCCGGCCGACCCGGCGAAGATCGACGCCGGCTGGGAGCTGGCGGAGGTCGCCAAGTCCATGGACATCTTCAACGTCCAGGGCTACGACTTCCACGGCGCGGGCAGCGACAACTCCTGGGAGCCCAACCGGACGGGCCACCAGGGCAACCTCTACGCCGACACCGACGACCCGTACCCGTTCCACTTCAGCGTCGAGAACGCGGTCAAGCCGTACCTGGACGCCGGGGTCAACCCACGCAAGCTGACGCTCGGCCTCGCCTATTACGGCCGCGGCTGGCAGAACGTGACCGACGGCGGCAAGAGCGGCGAGTGGCAGGCCGCGAAGGGCGCGGCGCCCGGCCAGTTCCAGGAGGAGGCCGGGACGCGCGGCTACAGCAACCTGATCGCCAGCGTGCCCGACTGCAGGGTCGTGCACGACGAGCAGGCGGTGGCGACGTCCTGCTACACCGGCGACAACGGCCAGTGGTGGACGTTCGACGACGCCTGGTCCATCCAGAAGAAGACCGCCTGGCTGCGGAGCAAGAACCTGCTCGGCGCCATGATCTGGGAGATGTCCGGCGACCCGGGCGTCCTGACCAAGGCCCTCGACGACGGCCTGAAATGACCGAGCCTGAAATGACCGAGCCTGACCTGACGGCCTGAGCCCGTCCCGTCCCCGATCCCAGGGCCGGCGTCGCTGCCCCGCTCGCGGCGCCGGCCCTGTTCCATGCCCGGAAGACGTTCCGAGGTCAGGGGGTCTTCTCCGGCTCGGGGGTACCGGGGTTCCGCGTCCGGCCCTGCGGGTCGGTCATGCTCTCGTTCGCCGCGCCGACCGAGGTGACGTCGGTGACCTTCCACTCGCCGCCGCGGCGGGCGAGCCGCATGTCGAGGTAGGAACCGAGGACGCGGCGGGTGCCCGCCGTGCTGTGCACCTCGGAGTCCATGACGACGACCGCCTTGGCGGTCCCCGACTCGATCTCGCCCAGGTAGACGGTCCGGACGGTGGCCGTCGCGTCCGCCTTCAGCTTGGCGATGACGCCTTCCAGCCCGCCGGTGAACGCCTCGTCGTAGGTCTTGGCGAAGTCGTCGGACGCCAGCGCGAGGACGCGGTCGCGCGCGTCGCGCAGCTTCGTGTGGTCGTAGCTGAGCAGCGCCCGGCCGAACTCGGCGGCGCCGGCCCTGATCTGCCGCTTCTCCTCGTCCCGCTGCGCCGCCTGGTGGGCCTGGCGCCATTGCAGCCCGGCCGTGACGACGGTTCCGACGAGCGCCACGGCGACCGTCGCCCTGACCAGCTCCGCCTTGCCGGGGATCCAGCGCCGGGAAGGACGCACGGCCTCTGGCTTCTTCTCGGTCTCTGGCTTCTCCTCGGCTTCTGGCTTCTCCTCGGCCTCGTCGGTCGGGGCATCGTCCGGCTCGCGCTCTTCCTCGGCGCTGTCCTTCACAGGGGTGTCGGTCTTGCTCACGGGTCCTCCAGGGGTCAGCGGGAACGGCGGCGCAGGGCGGCGCGGAGGGCGTTGAGGACGGCGGCGATGACGATCAGGGCGCCGAGCAGGGGCGGCAGGAGGAGCGGCCAGTCCGTGGACGGGCGTTTCCCGTCGGCGCCCACCGGGCGCATGGCGCCGTCGGGCGCGCTGCCGTCGGGCGGCCGGGCGCCGGACCTCGTCCCGGAGCGCGGCTTCGACTCCGCCTTCGCGGCCTGGCCGTCCTTGGGGCCGCCGGCACCGCACAGGGTGAGGCGGGGCGCCGTGGGCCTGGCGGCCGGGCCGGTGTACTCGGGCGGCGCCTTCGCCGGTCCCGTCAGCGTGATCACGGGGGTGACGCGCAGGTACTTGCCGGTCGCGTCGGTCGCGGTGACGTCCGCGACGAGCGCCCGCAGCGTCGGGACGAGCCGCAGCACGTGCCGGATCTTCTCCTCGTTGGCGGGCGTCAGCAGCGGCGCGGTGGGCGTGGCGGCGGCCGTGAGCAGGCAGTCCAGGCCGGGGCGCGCGTCCTGGAGGAGCCCGTGCAGGTTCGCCAGGGTGCCGGGCCCGGTGGCGAGAACGCTGTCGAGGTCGCGGGCGGACCGCCGCAGGGACGCGGTGAGCAGGGCGAGGTCGTCGATGCCGGAGCCGAGGTCGCCGCGGTGGGCGGTGAGCGTCGCGGTGAGGCGGGTGAGCTCGCGCGACAGCGCGTCCAGCGTGCCGGCGTCGGCGGCGAGGGTGCCGGTCAGCCGGTGCGTGTCGGAGATCATGTCGTGCAGGTCGGTGCCGCGCCCGTCGAGCCCGGTGGCCAGCTCGTGGACGAGCGTGCGGGTGTCGCGCGGGTCGACGGCGTCGAGGGTCCGGCCGAGGCCCTCGAACAGCCGCCTGTAGTCGGTCGTCCCGGCGGTGCGGGCCAGCGGGATGTGGTCGCCGGCCCGCAGCGTCCGGGACCCGCCCGCCCGTGGCGGCGCGGGGGTCAGCTCGATGTACGGTTCGCCGATCGCGGACTTGCGCTGGACGCGGGCGCCGACGTCGGCGGGGATCCGCGCGCCGCGGTCGAGGTCGAGGGTGACGGCGACGTGGTCGCCGCGCAGCCGCACGGCCCCGACCGCGCCGACGCGGACGCCCAGGTGGGTGACCTCCAGGTCGCCGTGCAGGCCGGGTGAGGAGGCGAAGTCTGCGGTGACGGTGAAGGGCCGTTCGAGCGCGTCGATGTGGATCACGCTGCGCACCGCCCAGACCGCGAGGGCGACGCCGAGCACCGCGAAGAACACGAGGTTGACGGCGACCCGCGGGTATCTCATCGGCGGGAGTCTCATGGGGCGGGCCTCAGCAGTCCGCCGAGGCTCCGCCGCGGGGCGGAGGCGGCGGCATTCGGATGCGGCAGGAACCCCTTGATCCACAGGAAGAGCAGGGCCTGCCCGCTGGAGGACACCGAGGGCCCGTCGAGGAAGTCCAGCACCGTCCCGGCGAGCGTCTTCAGCTCGTCGCGCCCCCGCAGCGCGGCGGCCAGCAGATCGTCGGCGCGCCTGAGCAGGACGGCGAGCCGCGCGGCGTGCCGCTGCTGCACCCTGGCGTTGACCGAGGTCGCGAGCTTGAGCAGGGCCTGCACGGCGCGTTTCAGCTCGGCGCGGTCGTTCTGGAGGCGGCGCGTGGCGAGCGCGACGTCGCCGGGCAGCCGTCCGAGCTCGCCCGAGCCCGCGCCGAGCGACCGCCCGAGGCGTCCGAGGGAGTCCAGGGCCCGGCCGAGATCGGCGCTGGCGGCGGCGTACTCGTCGCCGACGTCGGCGGCGCGGGCGATGAGCGTGTTGAGCCTGCGCCCCTTGCCGCCGAGGGCGGTCGCGGACTCGGCGCTGATCGTGGCGACGTCCTGACCGGCGAGGGCGGCCAGGAGCGGGCCGACCTTCTCGCTGATCTGCTCCAGGTCCGGCTGGACGGACGTGCGGCCGAGCACGGCGCCGGACGCCAGGAACGGCCCGCCGTCCAGACGGCGCCCCGGAGGCAGGTCGAGCCGCACGTAGTTCTCACCGAGCAGGGACGACTTCGCGATCGTCGCCGTGGTGCCGGTGGGAACGCGCCGTTGCAGCGACATGGTGACGCGGGCCCGGAACCCGGCCAGCCGGATGCCGGTGACCGTCCCGACGCGGATGTCGGCGACCTGGACGCTGTGCCCGACGACGAGGCTCTGGACGTCGTCGAAGGTGGCGCGCAGGGTGGTGTCGCCGCGCGGCGCGCCCGCCGTCCGCAGCGAGCAGCCCGCCGCCAGGACGGCCACGAGCACGCACGCCGCTCCCCGTCTCACGTTCTTCATCGCGGCCCTCCCGGTGCCGGGCGGCAGTCGGCGAGCGCCGGGGCGTCCCGCGCGCACGGGACGGTCCCCCAGCCCATCGCGGTGAACAGCGGCTGGAGCCAGGCCCGGACGGTGGCGTGGACGGCGACGCGGATGGTGGCGACGTGGTTGCGGCGGTCCCATGCCTGGACGGCGACGTCGGCGAACCGGCCGAGCCCGTCGATGGCCTGGGTGAGCGCGGCGGCGTTGCCCTTGAGGCCGAGCACGATGTTGGACAGGTCGGCGACCGTGTCCGGGAGCGTCTCCCGGTAAGCGGTGATCAGCACGTCGCTCCTGCGCATCGCGGCGGCGAGCCCCGCCACGAAGTCGCGGAGCCGGGTGCGCTCCTCGGAGAGCGTCCCGCTGGTCGTGGAGAACGACCGCAGCAGGTCCGACAGCTGCCGGTCGCGTCCGTTGAGGTTCGCGGCGAGATCGTGCAGGCCCCGCGCCAGCGACGCGATCCTCGTGTCCTGGGCCGCCAGGTCGCGGGTGAGGCCGGACGTGTCGTGCAGGGCGCCGTTGATGCCCTCGCCCCGCCCGCGCACGGCGCCCGCGGCGCGGTGGACGGCGGGCCCCAGCGCGGCGCCGTCGATCGACTCGCCGAGCCGGGCGAACGCGGCGAGCGCGTCGTCGATCTCCACCGGCAGCTCGGTGCGCTCCTGCGGGACGACGGCGCCGGGCGCGGCCTTCGGCATCCCGGGCCTCCACACCGGGTGCAGCGACACGAACCGCTCGCCGAGCACGTCGGAGGAGTCGATCGCGGCGTGCACCCCGGCCGGGACGGGGACGGACCGCTCGACCTCGATGTCCACGCGGACCCGGTTCCCCTGGTCGGTGACGGACGTGATCGTCCCGGCGTCGGCGCCCATCACCTTCACCCGCGACTTCTCGTAGAGGGAGGGCGCCTTCGCGAAGTACACCGTCATGGGGTAGCCGGGCTCGGAGCCGACGCCGCAGCCGCCGAGGGCCGCGGTCAGCGCGAGCACGAGGCCCATCGCGGCGGGGCGTGCCGTCGCCGGTCTCATCGCCGTGCCTCCTCGGGTGCGACGCGGGCGAGTTCGGCGAGGTCCTTCGGCGACAGCGGGCCGAGGCCGGTGGCGACGACCTCCAGCCACGGCCCGCGCCCGCCGGTGCCGGCCAGGCCGGAGAGGGTGGGCCCCGCCCAGGCGAGCAGGGAGTTGAAGTCGCCGGTCGCGGGGCGGAGCGTGCCGAGGGTGCCGCGCAGGTCGGCGACGAGGGACAGCAGCTTCTCCTGCCGGTCGTCGATGAGCCGGGTGAGGGCCGCGACCGTCCGGTCGCTTCCGCCGAGGAAGGCGGCGAGCTCGGCGCGGCGCGTGCGCAGCTCGTCCAGCATGGCCTGGACGTTGGTCAGCAGCCGGGACAGCTCCGCGTCCTTGGCGCGCGCGAGCTCGAGGAGGCGGTCGCCGTTGGCGAGCAGCTTCCCGATCTGCGGATCGGCGTCGTGCACGGTCTCGGCGAGGCCCGCCAGGTTCGTCAGGGCCCGGCCGAGCCGTCCCCGGTCGCCCGCGCCGACGCCGTTCAGCTCGCCGACCAGCTTGTTGATCGCCCTGGTGTCGAGCCGGGAGATCGTGCGGGTGGAGGCGTCCAGCACGTCGGAGGCCGTCGTCGGCACCTGGGTGCGGTCGAGGGGGATGCGGCGCCGGTCCTCGGGCAGGTCGGCCAGGTGCGGGTCCGCGACGGGGCCGGACAGGCGCAGGTAGCGCCCGCCGAGCACGTTGGCGACCTTGATCTCCGCGCGGGTCGCCGGGCCGAGGGCGACCCCGCCGTCGACCTTCCAGGCGACGAGCACGTGTCCGTGCCGGTGGTCGGGGGTGACGGAGCCGACCTCGCCGACCCGGACCCCCGCCACCCGGACCTCGTCTCCGGCGCGCAGGCCGCCGGTCGCGGCGAAGATCCCCGTGACGGTGTAGCGGTCCTGGAACAGCCCGCGGGTGCCGACCAGGTACACCGAGACGACCAGCGCGGCGAGCGTGCCCGCCGAGACCAGCCCGACCGCGACCCGGTCGCGGTCGCGGAACGACTTCAGCGCCACGGCGTCCCCCCGACCATCAGGTTCTCCAGCTCCTTCGGCGTGTCGACGCGCCCCTCGCGCGGGCCGGGCAGGCGCGTCGGGTACGGGCACGGCGGCGCCGCCAGCGTCAGGCAGGGGATGGCGGCCTCCACGTAGCCGCCGTTGTCGACGGCCGCGAAGATGTGCTGGAGCTTGGGCGTCACCGACCGCATGACCTCCAGGACCGTGCCCCTGTTGCGGCCCACCCCGGACGCGAACGCCGACAGCTTGTCCACGACCAGGGAGAGTTCGCGCTCGTTGCCCGCGAGGAGCGAGTCGGAGGTGCGGGCCAGGGCCGCGAGCTGCACGAGGGTGGCGTCGATCAGCCGCCGGTTGCCGTCGAACGCGCCGCTCAGGCTGACCAGGTCGTCCACGGCGGAGCCGATCTGCCGGTCGCGCCGGGCGATCACGCCGGTGACGGTCGCGTAGTCGGCGAGCATCCGGCGCAGCATCGCGCGCCGCCGCGCGAGCGTGGCCGCCAGCGTGTCGATGTCGGCGATCAGCCGGTCGACGTTTCCGGCGTTTCCGTCGAGCGCCTCCGACAGCGACACGAGGACGGTGTTGACCTGCCTCGGGTCCAGGCTCCTCACGAGCGGGCCGAGCTGGTCGAGCAGTGCGCTTCCGTCCCCGGCGGAGCGGGTCCGCGTGATGTGCGCGCCGTGCCGCATCGTCGCCGCGCTCTTGCCGGGCACCAGGTAGACGACGCGGCGCCCCATGGCGTCGCGCCAGCGGATCGCGGCCTCGCTGTCGGCGGGGATCTCCACCGAGTCGCGGACGGTGAGGCTCACGCGGGCCCTGCCGTCCACGACCTCCACCCCGTCCACGCGGCCGACCGGCGCCCCGGCGATCTTCACCTCGTCGCCCTTCGCCAGGCCGCTGGCGTCGTCGAAGGTGGCGGTCAGGTGCCAGCCGCCGGAGGTGTCCACGCGGGCGATCTGCATCCCGATGACCGCGGTGAGGACTCCGGTGACCGTCACGAACAGCGCGAGCCGGACGACGAGCCCGGCGCGGGCGCCTTTGGACAGGGTGGACGCCATGTCACCGCCCTCCGTCCGGGGTGCCGTAGGGGCCGCAGATCCCGAGGACCAGTTCGCAGGGGTCGGTCGGCAGCAGCCCCTGGGAGCGCAGGTAGTTCTTGCCGCCGGGCCCCTTCAGCGAGGTCAGCTCGCCGTAGAGGGGCAGCAGGCGGTTCCCGGTCCGGACGGCGTCGCCGACGAGGCCGAGCTGCGCGTAGATGATGCGGGCGGTGCGCTCGGACGAGCGGAACGCCTCGCCGAGCTGCCCGCCGCGCTTGTCGAACCCGTGCGCTACCAGCAGCGACACGTCCGACAGCCCGTTCGCGAAACCGGCGAGCCTGCCGCGTCCCCGCGCCGCCGCCCCGATCAGCGCGCCGGCGTCCCCGGAGATCGCCACCAGCTCGTCCCCGCGGCTCGACAGCGTCCCGGACAGGTCGGCCGCGTCGCCGGCGAACCGGCGGGCGTCCTTCCGGTTGCGGTAGGCGACGTCCAGCAGGACGCCGGTCTGGTCGATGGTCTGCCGCAGCCGCGCGCCCTGCCCGTCGAGCCCGGTCGCGACGGTGTGCACGATCGTGCCGACCTCCCGCGCGTCGACGGCGCCGAGGCCCGCGTCGGCGCGGGCGAGCAGGTCGGACAGGTCGCGCGGGTCGGACGTGCGGGCGATCCGCGCGCCCGAGGCCAGGTAGGGGCCGGTGGCGGCGTGCGCGCCCGGCACGAGGTCGACGAACTTGGGGCCGAACGCCGACGCCGGCTCGACGGACGCGGTGACGGTGTCGGGGACGCGGGTCCCGGCGTCCAGGCGGAGCCGGAGCCGGGCCCGGCCGCCGCCGGTCAGCTCCACCGCCGACACCGACCCGACCGTCACGCCGTGGACCTTGACCGGGGCGCCGGAGCCGAGGCCCTGCCCGGCGCGGCCGAACTCGGCGGTCAGCACCGTCCCGGGGTCGCGGCCCGGCCGGGCCACCAGCACGTACAGCACGGCCGCGGCGGCGGCCAGCGTCACCGCGCTGATGAGCAGCCGGCGCGGCAGCGGCATCTCGTCGTCGGTCATCCGGTGAGCCTCACGGTCGCGCCGCCGCCCCAGAAGACGTAGGACAGCAGCAGGTTCAGGGCGACGATCACGATGATGGACAGCCGGATCGCGCGGCCCGCCGCGCGTCCCACCCCGGCCGGGCCGCCGGTCGCGTAGTAGCCGTAGTAGCAGTGGATGGTGATCACGGCGAAGGCGAACACCGCGACCTTGACCGCGCTGTAGACGAGGTCGATCGTCGGCAGGTAGAGCCGGAAGTAGTAGTCGTAGACGCCGGGCGCGAGGTCGAAGAAGCCGGTGCTGATCAGCCGGGTCGCGAAGAAGCTGGCGAACAGGGCGATCAGGTACAGCGGCACGAGCGCGATCAGCGCCGCCACGACCCGGGTGCACACCAGGTAGGCGAACGAGCCGATGCCCATGACCTCCAGGGCGTCGATCTCCTCGGAGATGCGCATCGCGCCCAGCTCGGCGGTGAACGCCGACCCGCACTGCGCCGCGAGCGCCGTCGCGGCGATCACCGGGGTGATCTCCCGGACGTTGGCGAACGACCCGACGAGCCCCATGAACGACTGCGCGCCGATCGACTGGAGCCCGGTGTAGCCCTGCAGGCCGACCTCGGTCCCGACGAAGAACGCCATCGTGAAGATCACGAAGATCATGCCGCCGCCGACGACGCTGGCGCCGACGCCCACCACGACGTCGCTGACGTGCCGGGCGACGGTCTTGGCGTACTTGCGGCGCAGCAGCAGGTCGCGCACCGTGTACAGCAGGATCCGGTAGACGAACACCGGCCACCGGGAGAGGTCCCCGGACCTGTCCAGCGCCGCCGCCCCGGCCCGGGCGGCGCGCGGCGCCATCCTCCGCATCGTGGGCAGGCCGGCCATCAGATACGCGGCGGGAACGCGACGAAGTACACCGTCGTGATCACGTAGTTGAGGGCGAACACCAGCATGAACGCGACCACGATCGCGCGGTTGACGGCGCGGCCGACCCCGACCGGGCTCGCCGCGCAGCTCATCCCCATGTGGCAGGCGACGACGGCCGCGACCACGCCGAACAGCCACGATTTCAGCAGCGTCACCAGCAGGTCGGACGTCTGGAGCAGGGAGACCGCGCCGTCGAAGTAGGCGCCCGGCGTGACGTCCTGGAGCAGCACGTTGAACACGAACCCGCCGGCCGCCCCCGCGACGATGACCAGCGAGGCCAGCAGGGTCGAGACGAGGCTCGCCGCCCACAGCCGGGGCGTGACGAGCCGGTGCACGGGGTTGACGGCCATCGCCTCCATGGCCGACAACTCGTCCCGGATCCGGCGGGCGCCCATGTCGGCGGTCATCGCCGAGCCCCCGGCTCCGGCGATGATCAGCGCGGCGGCGATCGGCGCGACCTCGCGCACCAGCCCCACCACGACGGCGCCGCCGGTCGCCGACTGCGCGCCGAGCTGCGCCGCGAGCTGCCCGACCTGAAGCGCGACGGTCGCGCCGAGCGGCAGCGACACGAGGATCACCGGAAGGCTCGTCACCCGGGCGAGGAACCAGGCCTGCTCGGCGAACTCCCACGCCCAGGTCCGCACGTCCCAGGTCCGGCGGACGGCCTCCAGGGCGATCACGAACAGCTCGCCGACCTCGCCCAGCAGGCCGTGCACCCGGCGCGGGAGGGAGACGACGGGCATCGGGGCTCCACCTCCTGCGCGGGGACGGGCCGCCCGGGGGTCGGGCGGCGCCGGGGGCCGGGACGGAAGCCGGCGGTCCCGCGTGCGTCTGGCGCGAAGACGGGGATCACGCGGGGCCGCCGGTGTCTCGGGGGCACACCGAACCCTAGAGCCTTATTGGCGGTGCGGCAATAGCTTATTGGCGATCCGCCAATAAGATCTCGCGGCGAGGCCGCGCCCGGTGTGGGGCGCGGCCTCGGAGGGCCTGCTCACCGGGCGGCGGTCACCAGCGGTCGAGGTGGAGGATCTCCTCCAGCGGGACCCGCGAGGCCGGCCGGAACGTCTCGCCGGTGTAGTAGGCGGTCGGGATGAGCGCTCCCTGGCGGACGTCCTCGGGCAGGCCGAGCAGCTCGGCGACCTCCCGCTCGTAGGCCAGGTGCAGGGACGTCCAGGCGGTGCCGAGCCCGCGGGCGCGCGCCGCGAGGGCGTAGTTCCAGACGGCGGGAAGCAGCGAGCCCCACAGCCCCGCCTGGTTGCCCTCCGGCAGCCGCCCGCCGGGCACCCGCAGGCACGGGATCACCAGGACCGGCACGTCCCCCATGCGGTCGGCCAGGTAGGCGGCGCTCTCCCCGACGCGGCGCTGCACCTCGGCCCGCTCGCCCTCGTACTGCGCGCCGCCGGCCCCGCCCGCCTGCGCGTACGCGGCGAACGCGCGCCGGTAGCGCTCGCCGATCTCCGCGCGGGTGCCGGGGTCGGTGACGACGATCCACTGCCAGCCCTGCCGGTTGCTGCCGCTCGGCGCCTGCAGCGCGATCTCCAGGCACTCGCGGACCAGCTCCATGGGGACGGGCCGGTCGAGGTCGAGGCGCTTGCGCACGGTGCGCGTCGTGGTCAGCAGCTCGTCCGGGCTCAGCGGCAGCGTCGTCCTGCCCTCGTCAGTCGTCATGCCCCCATCGTCCCCAGGCGCCCCTGGGGTTACCCGGCGCGGGGGCCGTGGTCAGCCGGTGCGGGGGCCGCGGTCAGCCGGCGTCGATGACCGGGTTGAGGAAGACGTCCTTCGCCTCCTGCGGGGTGAGGCCGGTGCGGCCGGTGAGGTCGTTGCGCGCGTCGGTGAAGCGGAACCGGTAGCCGCCGGGCGGCAGGTGGCCGATCTCCCACCAGTTGCCGTCGAGGTCCTTGAGGTAGAACGAGTAGACGCCGTGCTGGCGGACGGGCTTGTTGAGCTCCCTGACCCCGTACTCCTCGGACACCTCCGCTATCTCGCGGTACGCCTCGTCCACCTCCTCGTCGCTGCCCACGTCGATCCCGTTGTGGTAGAGCAGCGGCATGTCGGGGCGGTCGGACCTGGACTCCACGCACACGTAGGTGTGGTCGCCGCCGAGCCGCGCGTAGAGGACCGCCGTCATCGGCTGGACGACCTCCAGGCCGAGCACCTCCTCGTAGAAGCGCCGCGTCGCCGCCACATCGGTGATCTTGAGCGTGCCGTGCGAGAGGAAACGCGACCTGATCGCGGGTTCCCTGGTCGAGCGATGCGTTATCCCCGGCATTTCCCCTCCGATCCGCCGCTTTACGAGCGGCGAGCGAGAAACCTTTCTCATCCATTTCACGGCAGGAATGCGAATCAGGGAAGGCCTGCGGCCGATGGTGGAGATGATGCGAGAGCTACTAGTCTGTCGGAATGCTTCCCGCTTTGGGTGTTTCCTCCGCATCGTCCAGGCTTGGGTGGCTCGATGCGCTGCGGGGGGCCGCCGCCCTGGCGGTCGCGCTGCACCACGCGAGCTACGTGTACCTGCCCGATCTCCGGGTGCGGCTCGCCGACTGGTTCGACCCCGGCCTGTTCGGAGTGCTGGTGTTCTTCCTTGTCAGCGGCTACATCGTGCCCGCCTCGCTGGAACGGCGCGGCAGCGTGCGCGGGTTCTGGGTCGGCCGGTTCTTCCGCATCTACCCGCTGCTCGCCGTGACCTGCCTCCTCGCCGTCCTGCCGTTCCTGCTGGGCGTCCTCGGGCTCCGCGCCGGGCTGGAGCAGTACTCCCC
Organism: Actinomadura sp. NPDC048955; assembly: GCF_040649435.1. Taxonomy (NCBI): domain Bacteria; kingdom Bacillati; phylum Actinomycetota; class Actinomycetes; order Streptosporangiales; family Thermomonosporaceae; genus Actinomadura; species Actinomadura sp. NPDC048955. Next base: position 242,269 of record NZ_JBEZJI010000005.1, on the reverse strand, counting down.
CGCGACCGCCGTCCTCGCGCACATGACCATGCTGCAGGACGTCCTGAACGTCCCGAACGCGATGAACGTGCTGTGGACGCTGTCCTACGAGATGGCCTTCTACCTGCTGGTCGTCGCGCTGTTCGTCGTCGGCGGGCACCGCCGCTCGGCGCCGGCCGCCGCCGTCCTCACGGTCGTCGCGCTGGTGGCGGTCGCGCTGACGGCCTGCGGGCTGCTGACGGGCGCGTACGCCCCCACCGCCCTGCTGTCGCGCACCGCCGGGACGGGTCCGGTGGTCGCGGTGACGGTGGCCGCCCTGGCGGTGGCGATCCCGGCGGCGTCGTCCGGGCGTCCCGCGCCGCGCGTCGCGGGCGGGCTGCTCGGCGGGCTGCTCGCGCTCGCGCTCGTCGCGGTCAACGGCCGCGTCGGCGCGTGGGAGGGCCTGCTCATGCTGGCGGCCATGTTCATGGGCACCGCCGTGCACCGCGCCGAGCACGGCCAGATCTCGCGGCGCACGGCCGGGGCGACGGGCGCGGTGGTCCTGACGGGCGCGCTCGCCGCCGGGACGTGGAACGCGGCCTCCTACGGCCGCAACGCCCAGCTCGTGTGGTGCGGCGCGGTCCTGGCGGCGGCCGCGACGTTCGCGGCGGGCTGGCGGCTCCGGCACCGGCGCTTCCCCGCCTGGGCGACCGGTCTCGGCACCATCAGCTTCTCGGTGTACCTGCTGCATCCGCTGCTGCTGATGGTGGCGGCGCAGTTCTTCGACGTCTCCGGACGCGAGGACGCGGCCGGCCTCGCCTTCTTCATCCTCGTCCTGATCGCGGCGAGCTGGGCCTCGCAGCGCTGGATCGAGGCCCCCGCCCAACGGCTCGGAAGGCGCCTGGCCCGCCCGTCCACGCCGGACACGCGGCCGGCGCAGCACGCCCTCGCCTCCTGACCAAGCACGGCCGTTCCACCGGCCGCGCTTAATCGAGTGCAGTGATTTATGGCGCTCTGTCACCATGGCGCGGTGAGCATCTGGCTTGAGGCATTGGTCGTCCGGCACACCCATCGCATTCCCGCGCCGCCCGGTCCGTCCGGAGAAGGGGCGGCGGTCGCGCGGCAGTTCGACGCCGCGCTGATGTCGGCCGGCTTCAAGCTGTCCGGGGACGTCCTGCGCGCCCTGTCGGGGCTGGCGGACCAGACCGTCCGGAGCGTCGCGGTGCGCACGCTCGCGACCGTCCGCGAGATGGCGGGCGACCACGTCCAGCACAACACCTACTTCCGCGACTTCCCGCGCAACGTGCCCGACACCCTGGACTTCTGGCTCGGGCTCCTCCACGAGACGCTGCAGGACGCCAAGCTCGCGCCGGCGGCACGCGAGTCGCAGCGCGGCGGCGTCCTCGACCTGCTCGCGCTCAAGGGCTACGGCCGCTACCAGCACACCTACGAGGAGATGCTGGCGGCGCAGGACGAGCTGGTCGCCGCCGCGGGCGACCGGGTGACCGTCCTGCACCTCGGGCGGGCCCTCGCCGAGGAGGCCGCGGAGCTGTACCTGCGGCTCGCGGAGAGCACCACGCCGCTGGGCGAGGAGGACCTGGACACGCTCGGGAAGCTGGCCGCGCACCACACCGGCGGCCCGCACCCGGAGCGGATCCCCGTCCGGGAGAACCGCGCCGTCATCAACCGGGTCCGCCTGACGCTGGGCGCCGGCCTCCTCGTCGACACGGTCACCGACGTGCTGCGCCTGGCGTGCGCGCTGTCGGACGGCGACGTGACCCTCCAGGAGCCCACCCGCTTCGTGTCGATGCCGCGTCCCGTGCGCCGGGCACTGCTCGCCGCGCTCGACGGCGTCGTGCGCGACGACCCCGGCAAGCTCGGCGACGTCGCCGCCCGGCGCGAGCCGTGGAAGCGGCTCGGCGAGCGGCTCCACCCGCACGAGCACCCGAAGTGGCCCGGGGCCGCGGACGTGTTCGCGGTCGCCCGTGGTGAGAAGAAGGCGCCGTCGTTCGCGGCGCGCTTCGAAGCGCGGCTGGCGTCCGAGGACGTCGAGGGCGCCGCGCGCGTCGCGGCGGGCGCGCCCGGCATGCTGTTCCGGTCCCTGGACCGGCTCCTGCGCCTCGCGCCGGACTCCCAGGACGCGGTGCTGGACACGGCCGAGTCCGTGATCGGCCGCGTCTCGGGCCGGGTGCTGCTGTCGGTGCGGGAGCACCTGCTCAACCGCGCCGCCGAGCCCGGGCGGACGCGGCTGTTCGCCAACCGGCTCGGCCGCGGCGTCACCCTGCCCGACACCCGCCCGCCCCTGGACCCCGGCGCGGCGGAGCGGCTCACGGCGCTGCTGGACGGCGAGATCCGGGACCGCCTCCCGTCCGTCGGCCGCCTGGTCGTCGACCCCGCCGTGCTCGACGTCGCGCTCCCGCTCAGCGGGAAGTCCGCCGGGAAGGGGCTCAACGTCCTGCCGCGCGGCTCGGTGACGCCCGTGGACGGCGAGCTGCTGCGCTTCTTCGTCTACTGGCGGCAGCGCGAGCGCAGGACGGACTTCGACCTCTCCGTGCTCATGCTCGGCGAGGACTACGGCGACCCCGAATGGATTTCCTACACCAACCTCAAGTCCGTGGCGGGAGAGCATTCCGGCGACATCACCAACGCCCCCGAAGGCGCCTCGGAGTTCATCAACCTGACCCTCGCCAAGATCGAGGCCCGGTTCATCGTCCCGCAGGTGGACATCTATTCCGGGGAGAGTTTCGAACAGGTCGAGGAGTCGTTCTTCGGGTTCATGCTGCGCGACGGGGAGCAGAAGGGGCGCCCGTTCGAGGCGCGGACCGTCCGGATGAAGTCGGAGCTGCGCGGGCCGGGCCGGGTCGCGCTGCCGCTGGTGTTCCTGCGCGGCGACGACGGCCGGTGGCGCGCCAAGTGGCTGCACCTGCACCTGAAGGGCGCGCCGGAGTTCAACCGGGTGGAGGACAACCGCGTGACGACGGCGGAACTGCTGCGCGGCATCGTGGAGCGCCGCCACCTGACCGTCCGCCACCTGGTGGACCTGCTCGGCGCCGGCGAGACGACCCTCTGGGACGGCACGCCGCCCGGCGAGCCGGTCGTGTTCATCGGCCTGGAACGCCCGGACGGCCTGCACGAGGACTCCACGGTCTACACGCCGGAAAACCTGAGTGACCTGATCCCGGCCTGACTGATAAAGTCGACATGCGAGGCCATGAAGGGGCTTCCTTCTCATCCCTGATAGGCAACCAGCCCTTTCGCTTTCCTCGCTTCTGACAGAAACGGGCGCACCTTCCGGTGCGCCCGTTCTGTTATCGGCCAACTGGCCCGGCCCCCTGTCGGTGTAGGGCGGTCGTCGCGGCCGGGGCGTGCGTCACGCGGTCGCCGCCTCCTCCTCCGGCTGAGACACCCGGTGGGGCCCCGGCAGGAACGGGACGATGGCCGTGCCGGCGGCGGTGATGACGGCCGCGACGAGGAAGGCGGTCGAGTAGCCGTCCACCAGGTCCGGCCCGGCGTGCGCGGCGGCGGTGCCGAGGACGGTGAGGCCGATCGCGCCGCCGATCGTGCGGGAGGTGTTGACGACGCCCGCGACCGCGCCCGCCTCGGAGGGGTCCGCGCCGCTCGTCGACGCCTCCACCAGCGGGGTCATCAGGAGGCCGAAGCCGAGGGCCATGGCCGCGCCCGGACCGAGGATCGCGGTGAGGAACGTCCCGTCGGCCTCCAGCACGAGGCTCTGCCACGCGAAGCCCGCGGCGGCCACGATCCCGCCGATGCCGGCGAGGCGCCGGGCGCCCATCCGCGCCATCAGGGGCGGCGCGAGCCGCGAGCCGATGATGATCCCCGCCGTGTGCGGCAGGAACGACAGGCCGGTCCGGACGGCGCTGTAGTGCAGGACGTTCTGCATGTAGAGCGACAGGAAGTACCAGAGCGCGAAGCCCGCCATCGTCCCGACGAGGGTCGCGAGGTTGCCGACCGCGACGCTGCGCAGCCGGAACAGGCGCAACTGGACGAGCGGCTCGGGGGTGCGCGCCTCGACCGCGACGAACACGGCGAGCAGAACGATGCCGGCGGCGAGCGGGATCGCGCCCCGCACGCCGTGGTCCCCCGTCTCGCCGATGCCGAACGCGAGCAGGCCCACGCCCGCGGTCACGAGGACGGCGCCGGGCAGGTCGAGGCGGCGCCGCCCGGCCGCGTCGCCCTCGCCGCGCAGCCAGCGGGCGGCGATCACCGCGACGACCGCGCCGACCGGAACGTTGATCAGCAGCACCCAGCGCCAGCTCAGGTAGTCGGTCAGCAGCCCGCCGACGAGGCCGCCGGTCGCGCCGCCCGCGGTGCCGACCGCCGTCCACATGGCGATCGCCCGCGTCCGGGCCGGGCCCTCGGGGAAGGTGCCGGTGATGAGCGACAGCGTGACGGGCGCGAGGATCGCCGCGCCGAGGCCCTGGAACGCGCGCGCCCCGACCAGCATCGCGCCGTCCTGCGCGAACCCGCCGGCGAGGCTGGCGACGGTGAACAGGCCGAGACCGGTGATGAAGACGCGCTTGCGGCCGAAGAGGTCGGCGGCGCGCCCGCCGAGGAGGAGGAACCCGGCGAAGGCCAGCGAGTAGGCGTTGACGACCCACTGCAGCCCGGTCGCGCCGAGGCCGAGGCCCTCGCGGATGTGCGGCAGAGCGACGTTGACGACGGAGATGTCGAGGACGACGAGGAACTGGCCGATCGACGCGGCGAGCAGCGCGGCCCAGCCCGGGGTGCCCGCCCCGGCGGCCGGCCGCGCCGCCGCCTCGGCGGTGAGGTCTGCGGTCATGCGTCCATGCTGATCGCCGAGGGCGGGCGCCCGCGTCGGTCTGCGGTCCCGACCGCTGAGGTCCGATCGGCCTAGGACCAGGTGAGGTGGGGCGGCGCGGCCGGCGGGGGTCCAGGCCTGGCGCCGGGCACCCCAGGTATGAATGAATCTCCTCGACGCAAGCGGGTACCGGATGCTTGCGCAACGAGTGCGTCACAAGGTGTTAACCCGGATGAGTCGGAAACAAAGGGACGCACGGAGGTGACCATCCGGAGGGTTGATGCAAGAGTCCGCACGCGACGAGGACATGGACAGGCTCACCGGCGACGCCCGGACCGTCCGGCAGGTGTTCGAGGCGATCCCGGCCGCGGTCGCCGGGGTCGAGAGCCCCGGCGAGTACCGGCTGGTCGCGGTGAACGCCGCCTACCGCGCGCTGGTGGAGCGGGACGAGGTACTCGGCCGCTCCGCCTCCGAACTGTTCTCAGAGTTCGTCGCCCAGCAGTTGTCCGACCTGCTCGACCGCCCGTTCCGCACCGGTGAGACGGTCACGGCGCGCGAATGGCGGATCCAGCTCCCCCGCGCGACCGGCCCCGACGAGGACGTCTACCTCGACTGCACGGTCGTCCCGCAGAAGTCCGCGACCGGCGAGGTGGTCCGGCTCGTGGCGTTCGCTCAGGACGTCACCGAGCGGGTGCGGGAGCGGCAGGCGGCGCGCCGCGCCGCCGAGGAGGGCGCGGGCGAGCCCGGCGACGCCGTCGGGGCGCTGCAGCGGCAGCTGCTGCCCGCGGGCCTGCCGATCCTGCCGGGCCTGCAGATCGGCGGCAGCTACCTGCCCGGCGGCGCCTCCGCCGCGGGCGGCGACTGGTTCGACGCCGTCCCCCTCCCCGACGGCCGGACGGCCCTCGTGGTCGGGGACGTGGCCGGGCACGGCGTCGAGGCGTCGGCGGCGATGGGACGGATCCGCGCCGTCCTGGAGGACCGGCTCGACCACACCGGCGACATCGCCGAGGCGCTCGCCGCCGCCGACCGGCTCGCCGAACGCCTCCCGGCCGCGCGGGCGGCGACCGTGTGCGTCGCCGCCGTCGACCCGGGCGACGGGCGGGTGACGTACTGCACGGCCGGGCATCCGCCGCCGCTGCTGATCCCGTCCGAAGGCCCCGCCCGCTACCTGCGCTCGTCCGGCGGCGGGCCGCTCGGCACCGGGACCGGCTTCCCGCTCGCGCACGACCGGCTCGCCGTCGGCGACCAGCTCCTCCTCTACAGCGACGGCATCGTGCGGCGGCCCGGCCAGGAGGTCGCGGCCGGAACCGTCGAGCTGGCGGAGGTCGCCGCGGACGTCGCCGCCGGCCGGGCGCTGCGCGAGGACTGGCTCACCGCCGTCGACCGCCTCACCACGCAGACGCTGGAACTGCTGATCAGGACGTCGGGGCACGACGACGACATCGCGCTGCTGGCCGCGCAGCGGACCGCCCCGCCCGCGCCGCTGCCGCTGGACCTGCCGGCCGAGTCGGAGGCGATCCCCGCCGCCCGCAAGGCCCTCGACGAGTGGCTGTACGACCTCGGGGCCCGCGCCGAGGACGTCATCCTCCTGCGCCACGCGATCGGCGAGCTCGTCACCAACGCGGTCGAGCACGCCTACGACGGCACGCCCGGCGCCGTCCGGATCCGGGCCGAGTGCACCGCGCGGGGCGTCGTCGAGATCGAGGTCGCCGACGACGGCCACTGGCGCGAGCCCTGGCAGCCCACCGAGGACCGCGGCCGCGGCCTGGCCATGGCGAGCGACTTCGCCGACGAGCTGCACGTCGAGACCGGCCCGCGCGGGACGACGGCGACCGTCCGGCACCGGCTGACCCGCCCCGCGCGGCTCCTCACCCCCGGCGAGGTCGCGCCGGCACCGGCGCCGTCCGACCTGCCGAACCTGCTGCTGATCCTGGACCAGCCCTCGGAGGGGCACCCGCGGATCCGCCTGGACGGCCCGATCGACGCCGCCACCGCCGAGCAGCTGCGCGAGGAGCTCGTGGTCCGCACCCGCGGCGGCACCACGCCCCTCACCGTCGACCTGACCGGCGTCACCCACCTGTCCAGCGCCGGCGTCGCCGTCCTCTACGAGGCCGAGAACCGCACCGACTCCCCGGGCCGCCCGTTCCTCCTCTACTCCCCGCCGGGCAGCCCGGCGCAGCACGTCATGGCGATGGTCGCCCTCCCCCACACGACCGCCGACCCCGGCTAGGCGACCACGTTCACCGTCAGCAGCCCGACGAGGTACGACCCGGGCCGCGGCCGGACGGTGTCGGCGACGGCGCGGCACACCCCGTCCGGCATCGTGATCTCCAGGGCGTCACCGTTGCGGGCGTGGCGGAAGTCCCGTCCCGGGAGCAGCACGACGGGCTCACCGGGCCCGCGCAGGATCAGCGGGTTCCCGTGCGGCACCCGGGCCGGCAGCACCTTGGTGAACTGCGACACGTGCTGGACGCCGATCTCCAGCGTGACACCGTCCGAGGTGTCGACGGCCAGCCGCTGGAAGAACAGGAACCCCGTCCCCGCCCCCTCCCGCGCCGAGCCCTCGCGGACCGCCCACGCGACGTCGGGCAGATCCGCCAGCGACATCCGGTCGAGATCGGTGATCAGCATCGGCAGGTGCGGCGCCATCGCCTCGAGGAGCCCGTCCACATGCCACGACTGCGCCGCGTGCAGCTCGTCGGTGGTGAGGCCGACGAACTGCAGGAACGTGACATCCCCCAAGTCCGTCCGCGCGCGCCCGAGCTCCGGGTCGAGCACCAGCCCCCCGGCGCGGACGTCGGAGTCCGGCCGGTCGGGGTCGATCGGGTCGGGGAACTCGATGTAGTGCCCCACCCGGAAGTCGTTGCCGCTCTTCACCACGTACAACGCCAGGTCCTCCAGGTGCGCCAGCGCCCAGTTCGGCGCCTCCGTCTCCTCCGGCCCCCGCGGCACCCGCAGCGTGAACTCGTACCCGCGCTCCTCGTACGGCGCCGTCAGCGCGTACCCGATCAGATGCCAGTGCGGCACGGGCTCGTCCCGCGGATAGATCGCGATCGTGTTGGTGACGAACCGCCCCACCGGCATCGGCCCCACCGGCCGGTACGGCACGGGCGCACCCCACTCCAACCGCGCCGCGTCCCCGTAGTGCTCCTTGAGCACCCCGTCGATCGCATTCCACCCGTCCAGATTGAGCATCCCGCTCCTCCCGTCGACCCAACGTCCCCCGTACCGACGCACCCAACACGATCAAGGTTCACCCCGCGGGGGCGCGACCCTCTCGGTCTCATGCGGCCTGCTGGTCAGCCGGGGCGGAGGCCGTCCAGGATCAGTTGGGCGATGCGGGCTGATCGGCGCTGGTCGGTTTCCGCGCCGGCGTGGCGGATGGCGGCGAAGGCGCCGGCGACCAGGGCCATCACCTCGTCGGCGGTGACGTCGTCGCGCACTGTTCCGGCCGTGTGCGCGCGGTCGAGCAGGTCCGTGACGTGGCGGGTGAGGTCTGCCGCGACATCGGGGGCGGCGGTGCGCAGGTCGAACTCGGCGGCCGCGAGCGCGCTCTTCACGGCCTCGTTCTCGGCCCCCGCGGCGACCATCCGGGCCAGCAGCGTGAACACGGCCTCGGGATCGCCGGTGGCGGCGAGCGCCTCCGCCTCGGCTGTCAGCCCTTCCAGCATGTCGATCGCGACGGCGAGGTACAGCTCCTCCTTGGCCGGGAAGTGCCGGTGGACGGTACCGGGGCCGACACCGGCGCGGCGGGCGATCTCGTCGAGCGAGACGCCCAGCCCCTCCGTCGCGAACAGCCGCTGAGCGGTCCGCAGCACCCGCTCACGATTGCGCCGCGCATCGGCCCGCAACCCCCGGTCGCGCCGGGTGGCCGTCGCCGGGTCGGGATCAGGTGGCTGGCTGGACATATCTGGATCCAGCATAACCGGGGCGCCGCACCGGATACTCTGGAAACTAACCGGGGCGGCGCACCGCTTACGTTCCGCGCCGCTCGCCATGTACCGGCCACGAGGAGATCGCGCCGATGACCACTCGCGAGGACGCAAGCACCCTGGTACGGCGGATGCAGGAATGCTTCAACACCCGGCAGTTCGACGCAGCCGCCGCCCTGCACACGCCTGACTTCTTCAGCCATCCCCTCGGCGCCGGTTTCGAGGCGGGCAAGGCGGCCTGGCGCATGCTCGTCTCCCGGTTCCCGGAAGTGCGGGTCGTCGCCCGGGACATCCTGGTCGACGGCGACAGGGCCGCCGTCCGCTCGATCGTCGAAGGACTCGCCCTTCCGGACGGCGGCGCGCAGCCCGAGCTGTTCGAGATCTTCCGCTTCGAGGACGGCCGGTTCGCGGAGATGTGGGGCGCCAGCACCGGCTTCCCCACCTCGGCGAGCCCCGAGGACCTGCTCGCCTAGTGCGCTCGACCCCGGATGTTCACCGAGCGGACCTCATCGCGGCTCCGGCGGGTAAAGGCGGATCTCCGCATTCAGTTCGCCGAGTTTCTCGTCGATCAATGAACGGACGGTCGGCCACGGCAGGCCGCCGTGGCCGCAGCCGAGCGGCGGAACGGCGATCGTGACCAGCCCCAGTTCACCCGAAAGGCGGACGAGGTCATCAAGGCCCGCCTCGATGTCCTCAAGCCGGGAGGAGCCCCGCCAATGCCGCTTGGTGGGGAAGTTGAGGATCCAGCGGCCGGCCTCGACCGGCACCGGGAAGACCTCTCCGGGCCGGACCCGCTTCTCCGCACAGGCCTTGGCATAGGCCTCGAAGTTCTCCGGGTGAGCCCGCCTGAACTGGAGCGCGAGCCCCTTGCCCATGACCCCGACCGTGTTGACCGGGTTGACGAGCGCCTGCGCATCGTCCTGGAGAAGGTCCCCCGCCCTCTCGACGATCATCAGCTCCCCCGTCGCCGCCTCTGCCCCGCCGAGGGCGAGCGTAACGACGGACACTGACAATGGCCGATATCGGATCGGCACCGCTTCCAACGGACGGTGGCACGACGCGGTTAACAGGCGAGAGGGCGGCGAAAGGGGTCTGAAGGGCGACGGCGGCGAAACGGACGGTGTCGGAAGCGTGCGGCAGGCTTGCGCGGCATGGATCTCGATGAAGCGTTGCGCTGCCTGGCGGAGGCGGACGGGAACCGGCGGCGACCCGAGTTGTGCGCCGGCCCTTATCTTGCGGTCGCATACGGCGAAGGACTCGAACTGGACGTCTCGCGCCTGCGCGCCCAGGGCGCTGAGGAGTTCGCGGCCCGGGCCGGCGCCGCGTCGGTTTACGACGCGCTGGACCTGCTGGCCGTCGATGTGGTGGCGGCTACCGGCGACACCGTGGAGGAGTTGCTCGAACGGCTGGAGGAGGACGGCCCGATGGACGACGGGGCGCCGCTCACCGACATCGTCTCGCACCGGCGTCGCTTCCTCGCGCTACTCCTGCTCGGCTTCGGCGGGCCGATGGAGATGATCACGGCACGGTTCGAGCAGGATCCCTACCTCGGTGACGCCTTGACCGACCTGCCGGGGGCCCGCTTCGTCCTGCTGGCGAGCGCGGACCCGCCGAACCAGGACTTCGCCTTCGGCGTGCTCGATCTGGGAGGCGGCGGGGGGCGCTGATGGCGCCGCTCCGATGCGGCGCAGGGCAAGGGCTGCATTCGCCGTGTCAATGCTCGTGGTGAACGCGGTTCGCGTCGAGCAAACGGGCAGGGGCGAGGCGGCCGGCCGCGGCGCCTCGGGTCGTATGGCCACGCCTATCTGATCGCAACTGACGATCGGCAGCTTGTCAGCGGTGCGTGGGAGCTGTGTCCGGGCGGTGCCGAACGAGCCGCGCACCGCCTCCAGACGACGGCTCCGGACGCCGCCACGCTCACGCCCTACCACCGGCCCGGCTTCAAGGTCCCGGCCTTGTACGCGTTTACCCGGATGCCCACTCCACCCAGCAACAATTACGTTATGCATTCAAGAAGAAACCGAGAGTAAGAGTTCTGGGAGGGTCGGAATGGGCCGCTTCATCCTCGGCAAGATCACCGCGACGGCCGTGGCCGCGGTCGCACTCGCGTCCCCGCTCTCCGTCCCCGCGAGCGCGCAGGCGCCCGCACACTCCTTCGTTTACAAAGGGCAGACCTGCGAGGACCACAGCTACGACCGCACCGCGAGTTATCACTGCTGGGCAGGGCCGCCCGACTCGCACATGTACCAGACCCACGCCAGATGCAGCGACGGCTCCGTCAAGCACGGCAACTACGAGTGGTACACCTCCGTGTACTTCTCGCTCGTGGCCTGTCCGCCGGGTACCTCGGTGATCTGGTCGCGACCCGAGCCCCAATACGACTGACACCATCCGATGACCGACAAAGGACATGTCATGATCGCGAACGCACGACTCGCCGTGGCCGTACTCGCGGCCGCGGCGGCCTCCACCGCGGGGCTGATCGCTCCTCCCGCCCACGCCGCCACGTCCGTCCAGGCCACCGGGCGGGCCGGCAAGAGGATCGTCTGCTCGACGTACCGATCCACGGACGGCAAGCGCATCGGCGTCGGTTGCGACGCGGGCCGCTACTACGTCGTCGGCACGGCTTGCGGCCCGGGACACTGCACCACCATCGGCGGACCCGTCGTGAACGCTCCCGCGATCTCATGGGCCTACGCGGGCAGCGGCTACTTCGGCGGCGACATCCGCGCGGTCTTCGTCTGAGAGTTGCTAGTCGGTGAGGTCACGGGCGCGCCAGATCGACTCCAGGGTCCGGCATCGTGGGAGCCGCTCTGGGGGCCTTCAGGCAGGACCGCACCGGCGATCTCGGAGAGGCCGGTCGCCGGAAGATGGGCGTCAGAGGTCTGCACGTCGGTTCTCCTGAACGGTCACCTCGACTTCGACAACAACGCTTGCGCCCGGGTGGCGATGTCATCGTCTTCCAGGCGCACATGACGGGTGGCGAGGTCGGATGTGATCCGGCGTAGCACTTTCAGCCACTCAGCTACGAAGGAATCGATCCTTACGGTCAACTGACTTCGGTCATTGAGGAGGGATTCGTAGCTTCCATGAACGCTATCCCAGCGCGAATCGATTCTGAGCGAATCACCATCGCGGACGATATTCCATTCGGCGGAGAAAGTATCGGATCCCCAGTAGACCTCTGTTTGGGGGACTTCGGGATTCTGGACCTCTTCAAGCAGCGGGACCAGGTCATCAAGCAGGACGGGAATGTCATAGCGGTATTCGAGTCGCACGGGGACCCGGTTCCAGAACAAGATGACGTCTTCGGTTTCCATGGGATACATTTGCGCGGTCGCGTGCGCCATGTCCGCGGCCGACGCGACCTCCAGGGTCTCAGGGTTCCCTGTTTGCAGCCAAAAAATCATGCACGTCCCTCTCGAGTCAGCGGGTAAGCGTGAACCTTGCCATTGGGGCGCACCTTGACGAATAGACTGTCCGGTATCCTCGTCTCGCCATCTGGCAGATATTCTATACAGCCATGCCCTTCAGGGAGCCTGAAGAACCCTTTCTTTTTCGGCCCTAGTTCGGCTCCGCACTCCGTCGCGTACTGGACGTCTGCCGCGCCACCGAACCGCCCTTGCGGTCGACCGTCTTTCATTGCGCGAGCCTTACCTTCAGACCAGTCGATACCGTGCTTCGTGGACCCGAGCAGATCAGCTTCAGGTTTGTACTTCAGACCGTCCCTTTCGAAACCTTTGCCGACTTCCTCTAGCTGTTTTCTCTTACTGAGACCGTCGAGACGCTCCTTGGTCTGATCGAAGGATCGCTGTTGCTCCTCGGTGACAGAATACGTCCCTTCCGAGTCGGGCGAGGCCCCGCCCTGTTTCGCTGCATCCGTTTGTTCCTCCGGCGGCCTGCCGTTCTCGTCAGCGTTGTCGTCGTTGTCACCGCCGCTGTACGTATCGACGTTGCCGCCGCCGTCGTCGCCACTGTCGTCGCCGTTGCCCTTGGCGTCGTTGTCAGCACTGTCGCCCTCGTCGTCGGGAGGCGTCTCGGTGACTGGGGGCTGCGCTTCTGGCTCAAGCTCCCGCCCTCCCGTGCCCTGGTTCTGGAGTGGGGCTTCTTGGGCGCCCTGTCCGCTCAGAGCTTCTTGCCCGATTTCGTTGGAGGGAAGGGCGCCTTGGGCCTTGGCGCGTAGCTGTTCTGCGTACTCTTGTTGTGCTTCGCGGGCGCGGGCGAGGCTTTCCAGGCGGGAAGGCGGCCGCTGGGGCGGTTGGGGATCGTCGGTCTTGTCGCCGGTGGAGCTGACGCTGTCTTGGGGACGTGGTTCCTTGTTGTCCTGATTCCCCTGGACACCGGCCGCGCCGGTTTCGGATTGACCGGTCTTGTCTTCCTGGTCGTTGCCGCGATCACCCTCGTCCTGGCGTGAGTCCTCGGATTCGACCGGGCCGAGCTTTTTCGCCTCCGGGCCACCGTTGCCAGTCTGGGCCGGGTCGGTTTCGTCGTCGTCAAGTTCGGTCGATTGGGGGCCAGAGTCGGTGTCATCGGCCTCGGGGGCTTTCCTGGCGTCCGGCTTGACTTCGGCCGGGGGGCCGCCCTGCACCTGTGGCTTGTCGCGGGGAGGGGCGGCCGTGGAGCCGCTGGCCTTCGTATCGCGGTCGCCGGGCTGCCCGGTGCCGGCCTCGGGTCGTCCGGGAAACTTCCAGCCCGCTGCGGCGAGGCTGTCCATGCGGGGCGTTTTCCCGTCCGCTCCGGGATGGTCATGCAATGACATGCCGCCGCTGTCGGGTGGGGTGGGCTTGTCGATGGTCTCGGGGTCTTTGCCCGGCCCACCAGGTGGATTGTCCACGCCCACGCTCGTCAGCCCTTTCGCTGGGGGGAGAGAGACGGGCCGGTTCCCAGGGCATCGGTCGGGCGGCCCGCCGGGCTCTGCGCTAGGCGCGCGGGGCTGACGTCACGGCAGAACCGCGCCCCATGTAATCGCGCACGTGCGAACTTTGCACGTGCGCGGATCGACGTCCTGGGGGTCGACATGCGTCATCGCGCGGCCCGGAGCCAGTAGGCAGCCACCTTTGTGTGTAGACGAGGGCTTGCATAGGCGAAATATGAGCATATCCAAATATAATCAAGTGATGCGAAGCTGACCTGAGTGTAGAGATATGTGTCCAATTGGCGCTCTCGCGATCTCGGTCATCCGCTTGGCGAAGTCTCTCCAGGGCGGTGTCCCGCAGGCCCATTTGGCCAGGTCAGCCCGCCCCGCATCGGCAGTGATCGTTCTCGTCCGTGCCCGGCCCCGCTTCCGTAACAGGTGATCCGCACGAACCGGGAGGGGTGAGGGGTGCGAAGCGGATCGCGAAGCTGCGGGCCCCGGACACCCGAGCATCGACCGAGCAAGAAGAGCGCCGGGGCGCGGGGGCGAGCGTGCCTCCGACCTCAGGGGCGGGCGTGCTTTGGCAGGGTGAGGATTTCGGCGCCGTCGTCGGTGATGGCGATCGTGTGCTCGCTGTGGGCCGTGCGGCAGCCCGTGGCGCTGCGGAGCGTCCAGCCGTCGGCGTCGGTGACGAGGTCGGCGGTGTCGGACATGATCCACGGCTCCAGGGCGAGCAGCAGCCCGGGGCGCAGCTTGTACCCGCGGCCGGGGCGTCCGGTGTTGGAGACGTGCGGGTCCTGGTGCATCGTCGATCCGATGCCGTGGCCACCGAAGTCGGTGTTGATCGAATACCCCGCCTCGCGCAGGACCGAGCCGATGGCGTGGGAGATGTCTCCGGTGCGAGCCCCCGGGCCGGCCGCGGCGATCCCCGCCCGCAGCGCGCGTTCGGTCGCGCTGATCAGCGCGGCGCTCTCCGGCGGGCTCGTCTCGCCCACGATGAAGCTGATGGCCGAGTCGGCGGCGACTCCTCCCAGGGAGACGGCGAGGTCGAGGCTCAGCAGGTCCCCGTCGGCGAGCGTGTAGTCGTAGGGCAGCCCGTGAAGGACGGCGTCGTTGACGGACGTGCAGATGTAGTGGCCGAACGGCCCGCGCCCGAAGGACGGCGCGTAGTCGACGTAGCAGGACTCCGCCCCCGCCTCGACGATCATGGCCTTCGTCCACTGGTCGATGTCCAGCAGGTTCGTGCCGACCGTGGTGCGGCTCCTCACCGTCTGCAGGATGTCGGCGACCAGGGCGCCCGTGTGCCTGGCCTGGGCCACTTCGCTGGCGTTCAAGATCTCGATCATGCGGCGCCCACCCTCACGTGTACCAATAACTATACCGGTCATACTATACCGGTACTACAATAGGCGCCATGGTCAGGTTGCCGCTCACCCCCGCGGAGCTCGAACGCGGACAGCGCCTCGGCGCCCTCCTGCGACGGGCCAGAGGAGAGCGCTCGATACTCGACACCGCGCTCGACGCCCGCGTCTCCCCGGAGACCCTCCGGAAGATCGAGACAGGCCGCGTGGCCACCCCCGCCTTCTCGACCATCGCCGCGATCGCCGAGGTCCTCGGCCTCTCCCTCGATGAGGTGTGGGCCGAGATCAGCCAACCCGAACTCGATGTCGAATCAACCAGCACCGGTCGCAATACAGCGTAAGCGGACGGCCTCACGAGGCCCACTTCCGCGGCCGAATCGGAGGCGTCACGCGAGACCTGCCGGGACGCCGGTTCTACGAGACGGGCGATACCCCTTGGCGTCCGGCGGCGTGGCGGAGGAGATCGAGCGGCTGCGGGCCCCATGCTGAACGACCGGTACCACTTACCTTTCGCGATCTAGCGCACCAGAAGACCGATGGCGACCTTCAGCCGGTCGAGGTAGGACTCCCGCGACGCGACCTGATACTTGAGGCCGATCGATGCGCTGATCAACGTCTGCGCGATGGAGGAGGCCGCCTCTCGCCCCGACCCGACGGCGATCGCGTCTGTGATCAGTTCTTCGAACCGCCGCGGCATGGTCTCGACGATCTCCCCGAGGAGGCCGGGGTTGGCCTCGATGACCGCCGCGACATCGCGCGCCAGCGGACCGATGTAGCGGCCCGCCCAGTGGTCGAACGCTTCGGCGAGGCGCTCTGGAAGTGGGCGGCCGACGTCTGCCAGGACGTGTTCGACCGCTGCGATGTCCCGCTCCAGTGCTTGAACGACCGCGGCCCGGAAGAGGGCTTCTTTCGAGGAGAAGAGGAAGTAGAGCCCGGGCCGGGAGATGTGCGCCGCCCGCGCCACCTCCTCCATCGAGGTCTTCCTGTAGCCGAATCGCGCGAACGTGACCATGGCGGAGTCCAGAACCGCCGCGCGGCGGTCGGAATCGGCGGCTGTCGGTGGGGAGTGGCCGGCTTCGGCGCTGCTCATGGAGGCACCCTACGAGATGGCCGACGAACTATACAAGTTGAGTCTAGTGCGTATAGTCGGCCTCATGGATCGACTCATCTCCACGCCCTTCACCGCCTCCAGCACCGCAGCCGAGGTGTTGCAGGACGTCGACCTCACCGGCGTCCGCGCGATCGTGACGGGGGCCTCGTCCGGGCTCGGGGTCGAGACGGCTCGGGCGCTGACCGCCGCCGGGGCGGAAGTGACGCTCGCCGTCCGGAACACGACCGCGGGTGACGCCGTCGCCGAGACGATCGAGAGGTCGACCGGAGGGATCCGGCCCCGAGTCGCCCGGCTCGACCTCGCCGACCGAACCTCCGTCACCCGGTTCGCCGACGCGTGGAGCGGCCCGCTCCACCTGCTGATCAACAATGCGGGTGTGGTCACCGGTGGCCTCGAACGTACCCGTGAGGGATGGGAACTGCAGTTCACGACCAACCATCTCGGCCACTTCGCCCTGGCCACTCGCCTTCACGACGCCCTGGCCCTGGGAGCGTCCGACCGGGACGGAGCACGGATCGTCTCGGTCAGTTCGACGGCGCACATGCGGAGCGGCATCGACTTCGGCGACCTCCACTTCGAGCGTCGCGGCTACGACCCGCAGATCGCGTACGCGCAGTCGAAGACGGCGAACTCCCTCTTCGCCGTGGAGGCGACCCGCCGGTGGGCGTCCGACGGCATCGTCGCCAACGCGGTGAACCCCGGGGGTGTCGCGACGGGACTACAGCGGAACTTCACACGGGAACAGAAGGAGTCACTCGACGCGGCCGAGGCCGCCGGAGTCTTCACGTACAAAACGGTTGAGCAGGGGGCCGCCACCAGCATCGTCGCGGCCGTCGCCCCCGAATTCGCCCACTCCGGAGGTCACTACCTCGACGATGCGCAGGAGGCCTACACCGTCCCGGACGACGCCGACCTCGCGCAACACCCGCACGGTGTCAAGGAATGGGCGCTCGACCCCACCACCGCCGAACGCCTCTGGACCGTCTCGACCGACCTGCTCTGCACCTGACCGCTCGATGCCGCTTGAGCGGGGAGAGCCGGGCAGCGGCGACGTCCCAGGCAGCGGGCATTACACCCGCCCAAGGCGTTGAGAACCAGGGACGGTCAGCCAGCCGAGTCCTGCTTGAGTTGCGCGATCAGGTTGGCGAACTGGACACCGGAGAGGGTGAGGTGGCCCCCATCAGGGTCCTTGCTGTCGCGCAACCCGACCCCAACGCCTGCCCCAAGCCGCCCCAACTGAACGCAGTGCTGATCATCTGCTCCACCACTGTGGGTGCTCTTACGCCACTGGATGCTCATCGGTAACTCTCCAAGCACCGCTTGATGATCTCGCGAGAGGGGCACGGGCCAGGTGTGTGAACGAGCCAGAAGGGGAGGACGGTCAGCGGGTCGAGTCCTGCTTGATCTGCTCGACCAAGCAGGCGAACTGGACACCGGAGAGGGTGAGGTGGCCCCCGTCCGGGTCCTTGCTGTCCCGCACTCCGACTCCTGCCTCCGACGCAAGGCGGGCCAGCTCAACACAGTGTTCGTCGTTCACGCCACCGCTGTACGAACTCTTTCGCCACTGCTGCATCATGTGAGTCGCTCCGCATACCGCTTGATGATCTCGCGCGAGGCTTCCTCGGAGGCAGCCTTCACACCGATGCGATCGAACATAACGGACAGCTCCCGAACCTCGCCAGGCGTCTCGATCAGGCGCCCTCCATGCTGAGCGCCTGAGTACGCGACGTCACGGTCTTCCAGACCCAGGATTTGCACCGACCCCTCGAAACCCATGTGCGCGCCTGAAGAGAACGGGACGACGCGCAAACTCACATGCGGAAGTTCCGCGAGGGAAAGCAGGTGATCGAACTGCTTCTTCATCACATTCGAGCCACCGACCATGCGGGCCAGAACACCCTCGTCAATCACCGCCCAGGTGAGGCGGGAATCTCCCTTCTCCCAGTACGCCCGCTTACGCGCGACCCGGCGAGCCATGGTCGCCTCCAGGTCCTTGAATCTGCTCGCCTCGACACAGGCCCAGGTGTAGTCGTCGGTCTGGAGCGCCAGCGGGACGGCCTGACCGTGGTAGGTCTTGATCGAGATCGCTTCTTCTTCGTATCTGTCGAGCTGCTTCCCCCAATCCGGATCGTGCATCATTCGGGCGAACCAGAGTAAGAGCTGCAACAGTCGTCCGGTACCGTATTTTTCGTCCAGTTTGACCAGGTGATTCTCCTGAGGCCGCTGCCTTCCCGCCTCGATGTTGCAAACAGAAGATCTGGTGACCCCGGTGATCTTTCCGACCTGAGTGAGCGAGAGGCCGGATTTCTCGCGAAGGAATCGCAGGTAGAAGGCCAGGAAGTGGTACATCGAGATCTTGGGGTCGAGGGGGTCGCGAACGAGGGGCATGAGTCCTCCTGTTTTGCAATGTTGTTTGTACAGGTCAACCCTAAGACGTCCGGTGAAGCTTGTCACAGGGAATGAAATCTCGGACAAGGGCGGGGCGATGGCGATGACGGCGAGCGGGGATCTACTTATGCCTCTTATGGGGACACCGTCCGCAGTGGGGCTGGCACGTACCCTTGTGGACGCGCGAATCCGCAACTGGAACTATTTCCACATTCTCGACAATGCGCTTCTCGTCGTCTCGGAACTCGTCACCAATGCGGCGCGCCAGACGCCGCATGAGGAGATCCGGCTCCAGCTCAGTCGGGACGCGCACGGCGTCGTCATCGCCGTCTGGGACGCGGACTACGCCCTCCCGCAGGCCAAGCCGGCGAAGGAACTCACCCTCGAGGACCTCGACCTTTCCGAAGAGGCGTTCGACGACAACGGCGGCTGGGGGCTTCACATCGTCCAGGCGCTCTCGACCAAGTGCGGCGTCACGGGCGACCCGGCCGGCGGCAAGTGGATCTGGTCTCGCATCCGACCATGACCTGCGGGCGAACAAGACACGCGCACCCGCGACTCTCCGGAGGATCGACGCGGCCTGCCGCTCAGCGAGCGGCGGTGCGCAGGTCGAACTCGGTCGGGCGGTCCGCAGCGCCCGCTCGCGATTGCGGCGCGCATCGGCCCGCAACCCCCGGTCGCGCCGGATGGCCGTCGTCGGGTTGGGGTCAGGAGGCTGGCTGGACATGTCGGTTTTAAGCATGAGTGGTGGTCCAACGGTTGACGCCCCGCGGACGGTGCGCCCGGTCGTTTGCCGGGAGGGCCGTGCTCGGCACGGTAGGAGCCAGGGCCGTGGTGAAACCACGACCGCTCGACAAACAACCCCGGTGCACGTGTCAGGCACGCGCACCACGACCCAAAAAGGAAATCCGACATGGACAGGTTCCAGCTGGTCTCGCCGGAGAGGATTCGGCGGATCTCGACGAAAGCGCGCTCGCTGATCACGGCGAGCAGGGCGTGGCTGATCTCGGTCGCTGTGGGCGTCATCACCGGCGCGGCCGTCGGCGGCCTCATCGCGGGCTTGGACTACGCCGCCTTCATCGCCGACCTCCACCACCGCCACGAGATCGACGCCTTCGCGTTCAACTACCTCGACTTCCTTCGCAACCGCGTCGTCGAGGGAGCCGTCATCGGCGCCGCCTGCGGCGCCATCGGAGCCGTCGGCGCCGTCAGCGTCGTCCTCCGCGTCCTCGAAGACCCCCGCGTGCGGAAGCTCTTCGCCCGCCTCGCCGGTGGCGCCGTCATCGCCGGGGTCCTCGCCTGCGTCGCGTTCGTCGTCCTGGCCGCCGTCGGCATCGCCGTCCGCGGCCCGATCGGCCCTCAGGGCGCCGTCACGCCCGGCGACTTCCTCATCAGCCTCTGCGGCTGCGCCGCGGGGCTCGCCGTCGGTACCACCCGCACCGACGGCTGACGCACCCACGGGGGTCTGGCGCTGCCAGGCCCCCGTACCGTCTCAACTCCGTTCAGCTGGCCCCGTCCTGCTCGATCTGGTCGATGAAGTACGGCTTCATGGCGGGATAGTAGGCGTCGAAGTCCGGCTTCGGGGAGCCGTCGCGCGCGGCCACGAGCATGTCCAGGTAGTACTCCCAGCCAGGACCGTTCTCGCCGATCTGCTCTTCGGTTTCGAGATGCTCCACGAACTCCAGCCGGGTCGAACCGTCTGCCTCTGACAGCAGCAACTCGATGCGCCAGGTACCGTGCTCGTCCGTCGCCGAAATGGCCAGACGATGCGGTGGCTCGCACGCGTCGATGTGCATGTCGAACCACGGCGCCTCGTCTTCGAACGACATCTGCACCTGGATCGTCCGGCCCGGCGCGGCGTCGCCCTTCCACGGGCCGAACCAGCGGGCCGTGCGCTCGGGCTCGGTGACGCTGGCCCACACGTCCTCGACGGAGGCCCGGAACGAACGGGTCAGGACGAGATCACTTCCAGTGGCGGTACGAACCAGCCTGCCGGTGGGTCGAGGGTTCATGCGGTGTTCTCCTTCTTCTCGTCGGGGGTGCCGGTGGCGCGGCGTTCGCGGCGGGTCCGGTGGACCTCCGTCTCCAGGGCGTCGAAGCGGTGCTCCCAGCCGCGCGGCTGGACGAACTGAGCGAGCCATCCGGCGAGGTGGGTCAGCTCCGCCGGGTCGATCTCGTAGAGCCGTTCCCGGCCGACGAGTTCGTCGCGCACCAGGCCGCTCTGCCGGAGCACGCGCAGGTGGCGGCTCACCGCCGGCCTGCTGATCTCGAAGCGTCCGGCGATCTGCCCCGCCGTGAGCCGGCCGCCGCGCAGCATGACCAGGATCTCCCGGCGCACGGGGTCCGCGATCGCTCTCACCACGTCGTCCACCGTAAAAGCGTAACCTACAAGTTACGCTTTTGTCGACGGCGGGCAGCGGCCGGACGGGCCGCGTCGGGGGGCCGAGGTATCGCGCCGATGACCACAGGCGAGGACGCCGGCACCTTGGTGCGGCGGATGCGGGGATGCTTCGACAGCCGACGGTTCGACGAGGCCGCCGCGCTGCACGCGCCCGACTTCTTCGGCCACCCGCTCGGCGCCGCCGGGTTCGAGGCGGGCATGGCCTGGCGCGTGCTCGTCGCCCGGGACGTTCTGGTCGACGGCGACGGGGCCGCCGTCCGCTCGGCCGTCGAGGGCCTCGCCCTGCCCGGCGGCGAGGCGCGGCGCGAACTGTTCGAGATCTTCCGCTTCGAAGGCGGCCGATTCGCGGAAATGTTGGGGGGCCGTCACCGGCTTTCCGGCCTCGATCAGCCCCGAGGACCTGCTCGCCTGACGCGTGACCGCGATCGCCCCTTCCCCTGCCGGGCAGCGCGGGCGGGCGAGGGTGGAGCGCGGCACGGGGGGGTCCCGTGCCGCGCTCCAGGTGCGCGGCGTCTACCCGAAGGCGTGCTCCGAGAGGGCGCCGGTTGCCCCGTCGGGGCACTTGAGGCTCAGGCCGAAGCTCGTGACCTCGGTGAGTCCGATGGCGAAGCCGAGGTTCGTCCTCAGCAACCGCCGGATTCCGATCCGCCTCTGAGGCGGCATGTCCAGCTGGTAGAACTTCCGCCACTGAGCGACGACGTCCTGGATCGGCGCGTCGTCGGCTTCGGTGGCGGCGATTTGCTGGAGCCTCCCCCAGATGGTGCTGACGAGGCTCTGGATCTCCTGCTCCCAGGCGGGATCCTGCGAGCCGATTGCCCTTGCGAACAGCATGCCGAGCGCCGCCAGAAGGGCGAGGTCCGTCGGCTGGACACCGACGGCTTCCACCCCGCCTTTCGGAGCGCCTTCCATGCCGGGGCACTTGGCCGCCAGCAGGAACTTCGTCTCGCGCGCGAGCGCGAGTGCGGCGCACCGATTCCGCAGCATGATGTCCCGGAAGCCGGGCCGCCTCTTGCTCGGAACGTCCTCCTGGAGGAGGTCGTACCAACGACCGCCGAGGCTCTGGATGGGGTCGTCATCGTCGCAGACGCGAGCGATCTCGTACAGCCTCTCTCGAGTCTGCCTGATGAGGCGCCGCGCCGGGCGCTCCTGCCCGATGCTGATCCACCCGTCCGAGAGGAGGGCGATGAGCCTGGTCAGGCGATGGACGTCCGCCGGCTTGACGATGCCGAGTTCCGCCCACTCCTTCAGTTTCCTCTGCTCCGCCTGACGGTCCTGGTCGTTGAGACGCCGACGCAGGTCGGCGGGGGTGCCGAGGGTGAAGTTCGTGGTCATGGTTTGTCTCCCATCGGATGGGCGGGTGAAGAGCTGAGCTACATCCCTGCGGACAGTCCGGGGAGTGGACCCGGAGTCAAGCGCCGAGGCCCGTTGACCAAGGTCCCTTCGGCTCGGGCGCGGCGCTCGTCCCGTGCGCCGTTGCGGCCCGGGACGTTGCGAGGACGGTCGCGCTCGGCACGGTAGGCCCCGAGGACGTGGTGAGGCCACGAACGTCCGACAACCAACCCGGTGTGCGTGCCAGGCACGCGCACCCCCGACCCAAACAGGGGTGTCAAGATGGAAAAGCTTCGGCTCATCGCGAAGAACGCGGGCCGGTCGATCTCGGCGAACAGGCGGCGGCTGATCTCGCTCGTCATGGGCGCCCTCGCCGGCGCCCTGGTCGGAGGCTTCATCGAGGTGATGGACTACGCCGTCCTCCTCGCCGACCTCCACCACCGCTACGGGATCGACCCCTTCGAGGCCGGCAACCCCGCCTTCCTCGTCTACAAGGCCGTCCTCGGCGCCTGCATCGGCGTCATCACCGGTGCCGGGGGCGCGTACTGCAGCGCCTTCGTCGGCATCGAGAGCGCCCGCATGCGGAAGAACGTCTTCCGCATCGCCCTGGGCACCGTCATCGCCGGGGTCGCCGCCGCCGTGGCGTGCGTCGCCCTGGCCGCCTCCGGCGTCGCCGTCATCACTCTGCCCGGGCCCATCGGCGGGGACACCCTCGTCAGCAGCCTCGGGAACCTCATCATCAGCACCTGCGGCGTGGCCGCGGGTGTCGTCGTCGGCGCCGTCCGCGCCCGCGACTGATCTGCTCGCGGGGCCCGGCACCGGCCGGTCCTCGCCCAACGGGGGCCTGGCACTGCCAGGCCCCCGTTTTCGTCGCCGGTCGACGGTCCTCTCCGCGGATCGCAGCCGTTGCCGGGAGGGGCGCTCTCGGCACGGTAGGGCCCGAGGACGTGGTGAGGCCACGAACGTCCGACCCACGAGGTCCGGAACCCGCCCGTGCCGTCCCTTCGCCTGCTCCCGACGGAACACGTTCCGGGCCAGACATCTCCCGCATCTGCGACAACACCCCTGAGGAGCCCTTGGTGACAGGTCCTGCTGGTCCGTCATGGGGTCAAGGCGGACACAGGCCGCCTCATCCCGGATACGGAGCTCCGCCGCCCTGGCGGCAAGGCCCTCCGCCGCAGCCGCCCTACCCGCCACAGCCTCCGCCCCCGTACCCGCCGTACCGGCCACCCGGACCTCCGCCGCCCCCGCGGCCGCCGTCCCGGGCGGGACGGATCCTCCGGAAACTGAACCCGTTCCTCGCCGCACGGGCGGTGTTCCAGCCTTCGCGGCCGGACCTGATCGTCGACGCCCGCGTCCGGAAGTTGCAGGTCGTTCGCGCCTGGGCAGGCATCGTGGTGACCCTGGCCGTGGCCGCGATCTACCGGGTCACCGCTCCCCAAGCCCTGGCCGACGAGCGGTTCGACGACGCCTGGATCAACGTCCTGATCCTCACCTGCGTCCTGCCGGTGGTCGTGGGAGCCTTCGTCCTGGCCGCCCGGCCTCCGAACCGGGGCGCGTTCGCGCGCCGGATCCGCTACCCGTTGATCGCGGTCGCGGCGATGTTCGGCTCCATGTTCACGTTCGTGCTCGCGGCCGTACCCGACCTGGAGGGTGCGCGCGACGCGGCGGGACCTGCGGTGATGATCCCTGTGGGAGTGGTCCTCGTCCTTTGGATGCTCCCCTTCGTCCTCTACGGCATCGTCCTGTCACTGACCAACGTGTTCCGGACGGCTGACATCCACGAGGTGGTGCCGCCTCTGGTGAACGTGTCGGTGTCCTGGGTGATGGCCGTGGTCAACCTGTTCAACGACTCCTTCAAGGGGATTCCGCATGTCTTGACCCTGGTGCTGCTGCTGGGGGCGCCGCTGACGGTGTCCGCTCTCGCCTACTACGAGTTGCGCAGGCTGCGCCTCCTGCACGGCATCACGTTGCGGAACACACTGCTGCGCTGACTCAGCGGGAGACGTCACGACGCGGACAGCGATCAGTTTTTCCCTCGTCCAGACGGGCGTGATCTGCACTTCGCGGAGGCGCCAGCCCTCCGCCGTCCGGGTCGCGGTGAGGGCCTGCCGCAGGCCGCCGGTGAAACAGCCCTGCAGGTCCCGGCGGTCTGACCGGCGGAAAGTTGGTCGGTGCCGCATCCGCGGGTGACCGTCCCGACGAATAACCAGTGGTCGCGGCGTGTCAGCCGTCATGGGGAGGGGTCGTGACGGACGGCGCGCCGCGACTCCGCGTTCAGGATTCCGGCGTCCACCCGTGGACGCCGAAGGTCTCCCCGCGGCCGATGGCCGCGAGCGCCTGCACACAGTGGGGGATCACGTCGGCGGGTGGGGCCGCCGGGTCGATCCACAGCGCCTCCGAAGCCTTGTCGGGTTCGGCCGCGCGCGGCTCGCCCACCCAGCGCCGGAAGGTGAACCAGTAGTCGCTGATCGCATGGCAGGGCCCCGGCAACGACGCGGCAGTGCGGTGCAGGACGTGGCTGAACTCGGCGTCGTCGCGGTGCAGCGTCACGCCGGTCTCCTCCCTGGCCTCGCGGATCGCCGCGGCCAGGACGTCTTCGCCGGGCTCGATCCGTCCAGCGGGCGGGCACAGCCAGCCGTCGCGGTAACCGGTGTTGTGGCGGCGCAGCATGAGCACCGCACCGTCCTCGCGCCGCAACAGGACGTGCGGCGCGATGAAAGATCCGTGCCAGCCGCTCGCCGCCACCCCGGCGACCTCGCGGGCGGACACGACGCCGAGCCGCCTGGCCATGTGCTGTGCGGCCTGTTCAGGGCCTCCGGCCAGCTCGACCATGGGCACGGCGGCGGACAGGATCACGTCGGCCAACTCGTCCAGGACGTCCGCGGCGGTCTTGTGGACGCCCTTGCGGGGATTGCCGCCGGTCATTCCCAGATAGGCCTCGACGACCTCGCCGACCTCCTCGGCGACCTTCATCACCAGCGCATGCGTCGGCACACCAGCAAGGTAACCGGCCCGTATCCGGGCCGAATCAGCCCAGAACCCGCCACAGGGCTCAGCATTCCCAGAGTTCCCCACCCCGCGACCCTAGACCGCCGAGCGACGGCAGACTCCCGAGTCTCGAACATTTGGGCGAGCCATGGACGGGCGCCGGCCCGGCCGCGGCGGGAGGAGGACACTCCAGGGTCGGGGTCACAGTCTGCCGAGCGCCTTGGCGAGAGCGGTCGCGGTGGAGGCGATCACCTTGTCGTCGTGCGGGGCCCGGCGGTTGCGGTTGGTGAAGACCGACATGATGAGCGGCGCGTCCGAGCCGGGCGTCCACACGATCGCGATGTCGCCGGCGGTGCCGTAGTTGCCCGCGCCGCCGGTGCCGGTCTTGTCGCCGACCGTCCAGTCCTTGGGGAGCCCCGCCCGGATCCGGTTGGCGCCGGTGAGGCTGGCCTTCAGCCAGCCGACCAGCCTCGCCCGATCGCGGGGATGGAGGGTCCTGCCGGTGGTGATCCCGGTGAAGGTGCGCGCCGCCGCCGCGGGGGTGGTGGTGTCGCGCTCCTCCCCTGGCCTCCACTCGATCAGTTGGGGCTCCGGCCGGTCCAGGCGGCTCGTCTCGTCACCGGTGGCGCGGAAGAACCTGGTCAGCCCGCGCGGCCCGCCGATCTGCCCGAGCAGCGTGTTGCCCGCGAAACCGTCGGACTTGGTGACTCCGGCATGGCAGAGTTGGGCCGGTGTCATGCCGGTGTCGGTGTATTCGGTGGTCTCCGGGGAGTTCGTGGTGAGTTCGGCCATGTCGGCGGCTTTCCAGCGGACCACCTTGTCCATCAGCCCGGGTTCGCCGGTGCGCGCTTTCCGCATCACCGCCGCGCACGCGAACACCTGGAACATGGAATTGAACGGAAAACGCTCGCCGGCGCGATAACCGACCGTTCTCCCGGTTCCCAGGTCGATGCCCACGGCACCGATACGCCCGTCGTAGGACTTCTCAATTTCCTGCAGCGTGCTGTCCAGGCTCGAAGCGTCCTTGCCGCCCGTCCGAGTGGCGACGGTCGCGGCGTTCGTCTCGCCGGGAGCGGCTGCCACTACATAGGCGAGGCCACCCAGCAGCGCGGACGCGGTCAGTGTCGCGACTCCCAGTCGCAATCCCAGGTGTCGGGTCATGCCGAGAGAAGATCATGAATACCAATACGATGTCCAATATTAAGATGGATCATCGATCCATATCGACATCCATATCAGTCTGCAATTTGGCTGCTATGGCGTAGTCGATCTGGATGTCTTGGTAGGTGGTCTGGGATTTGACCTTGTCCGGGAGGTTGGTGCGGGTGCTTCCGGAGGTGGAGTCGTCGGAGGAGCCTTCGGTGAAGGTCACGGAGACGTCGGGGACCTCTTCGAAGCGGAGTTCGTCGGCCTTCACTTTGGCGGTGAAGAGGATGTCCGCCGTGCGCTGCAGGTCGGCGTCGGGGAGGTCGCCGGGGCTCATGAGCGCGTGCCTTGCTGGGAGAGCATCCGCAGGAGGGCCTTGCCCAGTTCACGGACGGAATCCTCTGTCTCGCGCAGGGCGCCTTGCAGCGCCGTGATCTCCTGCTCTCCGTCGGGCTTGTCCGCTCCGCTTTCCGGCTTCTTTTCGCCCTCCGGCTTGTCCTCGTCGCCGGAGGAGTCGCCGGACTTCGCTTCCTCCTCGTGCCGGTCGGAGGATGATTCTTCCGGCTCCGTCTTGTCTCGGTCTTCGGACGGCTTCTCCGGCTCCGCTGCCTCCCGGCCTTGCTCAGTGCCGTTCTCTGATTCTGCCTTCTCCTCGTTTCGCTTGGCGGAGTCCTCTCGCTCCGTTCCCTCCTGATCCCCCCGGTCGGAGGGCTCTGGCTCCGCCTCTTCCGCGTCCCGGTTGGAGGAGTTCTCTGGCTCCGTTTCTTCCTTGTCTTGGTCGGATGGGTGCTCTGACTCCGTCTGCTCTGACGAGGGTTCGGGCTCTGCCTTCTCCTCGCGTTCTTCGGAGGAGTCCTCGGACGTCGCCGTGTCGGTGGCGCCTTTTGCTGTTTCGGCTGCTCGGCTCGCCGTGTCCTGGACGCCCTTGCCCGTTGCTTCGGCGGCTTGTCCGGCGCCCTTGCCTGCGTCTCGGACGCCCTCTCCTGCACCTTCGGCGGCGCGGCCTGCGCCCTTGCCCACCTGTCCGGCCGCTTGGCCCGCGCCCTTGCCCGCTTCGCCAACGCCTTCGCCCGCGCCCTGGCCGACTTGCTCGGCCGCACGGCCCGCACCCTTGCCCGCTTCGCCTACGCCTTCGCCCGCGCCTTCGCCTACGTGTTCGGCGGCGCGGCCGGTGCCCTTGCCGACCTGGCTGACGCCCTCGCCGGCGCCTTCGCCCACCTCTTCGGCGGCTCGCCCGGCGCCTCGGCCGACCTCGCTGACGCCTTCGCCGGCGCCCTTGCCGACTTCCTTGACCGCGCCGCCCGCGCCCTCGCCGACGTCCTTCACCGCGCCCCCGGCGCCCTCGCCGACGCTCTCGACGGCGCCGCCGGCTCCGCGGCCGACGTCCTCCACGGCGCCCCTGGCGCCCTTGCCGACCTCGCCCACGGCGCTGCCGGTGCCGGAGCCGATGTCGCTCACCGCCGACTCGAGGCCGCGGCCGATGTGCTGGAGGATCTCCGGGTTGCGGTCGAGGGTGGTGAGGACGCGGTCGACGATGATGGCGACGTTGTCGAGCCGGACCTGGAGTTCGGCCTCCGCCTCGACGCCCTTGATCTCCAGCTTGACCCTGCCGAGGAACACGTCCGCGCCGACGTTCAGCTTGAGCAGGTCGAGGACCTCGGCGACGAGCGAGACGTGCGCCTCCAGGTTCTCGACCTCCAGGGAGATCTCCTCCACCTTGAGCTGCGGGACGTCGAGATGGACGTCCGGGCCCTCCGCGGGCTGCGCCCGCCGGTCAGGCTGCAGGGTCCTGCCGGTCAGGCCCTCCGAGTCATCGCGGGACTCGTTCCGCTCGCGATCAGCCTTGCCGGACTCGCCGTCGCTCATCGTTCCCCCCGATGCTCGATCCTGGCCCCGAGGGTTGACATGCCCCCTCAGCGCCACCTTCCACCAGCGAAGACGTCAGGCGCGGGCGCTCTCCGCCTCTTTCTCCTCCTGCTCGGCCTCCGGCTTCTCCTTCTCGTCCTCCCGCTCCGCCTTCGGCTCCTCGGCCCGCTCGTCCGGCTTCTTCTCCTCGCCCTCGGCCTGGGCCTCCGACTTCGCCTCCTCGGCCTGCTCCTCCTCCTTGAGGGCGTCCTCGTGGGTCTTGACGACCTCGCCGTCGCGGATCTCGCCGCGCCAGCCTTCGACCTCTTCCTGCTCCAGCAGCGTCTTGGTCATCATGTGGCGCTTGATGTGCTTGAAGTCCAGGCGGAGGCGGCGGCCCTGGGCGCGCCACATGTTCGCGGTCTTCTCGAAGAAGCCGTCCGGGTGGTACTCGGCCACCAGCAGGACCCGCGTCATGTCCGGCGTCAGCTCGTGGAACGTCACGGCGCCGTCGACGTAGCCCTTGGGGCCCTTGGACTTCCAGACGATCCGCTCATCGGGGACCTGCTCGATGATCGTCGCTTCCCAGGTGCGGTGGGACAGGAAGACCTGCGCCCGCCAGTTGGTCTTCTCGTCGGACTCCTGCTCGACGCTCTCCACCTTCTTGGTGAAGCTCGGGTAGTCGGCGAACTGCGTCCACTGGTCGTAGGCCACTCGCCGGGGCAGTCCGACGTCGAACTCCTCCATGATGTTGGTGACCTTCATCTTGCCCTGGCCGCCGCCCTTGCCGTCCTTGCCGCCGCCGCCGACGGCGCTCTTCACCTTGTCCTTCACCATCTCCTTGGCCCCGGTGGCGCCCGCGCTGAGGCCGGCCTTGAGCGGCGACTCGCCCTCGGCGAGCTTCTTCGCGCCGGTGGCCGCCGCCTTCCCGGCGACTCCCCCGCCGTCACCGCCGTCCAGCCGCTCGGTCAGGCTCCCGATCTGGCCGCTCGCCTTCTCCAGTGCCCGCACCATGAGCGCCTGAGCCAGGGCGCGGGCGGCGTCCTTGAGCTGGTCGACCGGGAGGTCCTGCGCGTTGCCGTTGCCCCCCGTGCCCGATTCCGTCATGATCAGCCTTCGCTTCCCTGCCGGTTTCCCCCGTCACTGACGGCATAGCCCGAGGAATCGGGACTAAAACGACAAAAAGCGCCACTGGCCAGCAAAAACGAATGATCTACCGTCCGCAGGCGTGCGGGCGGAGGCCTCCTCGAAGGACCCCTCAGCGGGCGGCGGAACGCGCCAGGCGGAAGCCCACGTCGTCGATCTGGAACGTCGGGTGGCTGCGGCGCCGCACCGAGGCCCGGCAACTCCAGTGCTCGTCGGACCAGCCGCCGCCCCGGAGCACCCGGTAGGCGCCGTAGACCTCGGCGTCGTAGAGGTCCCAGCACCACTCCCAGACGTTCCCCAGCATGTCGTACAGGCCCCAGGCGTTGGGCCGCCTGCCGCCCACGTCGTGGACCTGCTCCTGGGCGTTTCCGCGATACCAGGCGATCTCGTCGAGCGGCCCGTACCGCGGGCCGGTCGTGCCGGCGCGGCAGGCGTGCTCCCATTCGGCCTCGGTCGGCAGCCGGTACCCGTCGGCGGAGGCGTCCCACTCGGCGCCCTCGCCGTCGGCGTCGAGCCGATACGCGGGCGCCAGCCCCTCACGCCGGGACAGGGCGTTGCAGAACCGGACCGCGTCCAGCCACGAGACGCGTTCGACGGGCAGCCGCCCCTCTCCGACGGCGCTCGGCCGCTCGGCGCTGACCTGGGCATACTGCGCCCGGGTGACCGGGTACACGCCCAGCCGGTACGGCGCGAGGTCGACCCGCCAGCTGCGTTGCGTCCGCCGGTCCGACAGCGTCACCGTCCCCGCCGGGACGTCGACCATCTCGATTCCGGCGCTCGCGTCCATGGGCAGGTGATCCTACCGGCGCCCGCCGGGTCAGATCCGCAGGGCGCCGGGAGGGTGGCCGTGGCGGAGGCCGCAGGAGGTCAGGGCAAGGACGGCGTGCCCCTGGACGGACGTTCGCGGACCCAGAGCGGACGGGTCGACCGAGGCGCGGGCCGCGAAAGTGGTGGCGTGGCAATCGTCGGGGATGCCGAGATCCTTCTTGACCTGGAAGTAGCGGGCCTGGAAGCCGGCGCTGTCGTGGAGGTCGATGCCGTCGAAGGCGTCGTCGGGGAAGGCGTCGTCATGCGGGAGGACGTAGCCGTCCTCGGCGGGGTGGGAGCCGATCTGGTCGTCCGGCTCGAAGACGTCGTAGTAGCGGACCAAGTCGCCGCCCTCGGCGACGCACCAGGCCGTCCACTCGTCGCCGCAGCTCGCGCCGTACCAGTGGGCGGCGCCGAAGCGGCGGCTCAGGGCACGGCAGCGCTCCTGGATCACGGAGGGGTCGATGTCGTCCTCATGGTCGGGGAAGGGGTCGCCGAAGACGAGCGTCCAGCCGTCCAGGGACGGGGTGACGTAGACGCGGCGGCAGGGGCCGTGGTCGCCGCGCGAGACGTGGTGGTCGTGGTTCCAGGCGGACGCGCCGAGCCGCATCGTGACCGGTTCGGGTTCGGAGAGACCGAAGGCGTCGAGGACGGCGTCGCGGTCGCCGGTGGGGACGGCGTACCAGGTGCCGCACAGGTGCATGGGCTCGGGCGTCTCCGTCGCGAGCTTGACGCGGATCAGCCGCCGGATCAGGGCCAGGTCACGGTCGTCGAGCGCGGACGGGCCGCCGATCGCGGCGAGGGCCTCCAGGGCCCGGC
Source organism: Actinomadura sp. NPDC048955 (assembly GCF_040649435.1). Taxonomy (NCBI): domain Bacteria; kingdom Bacillati; phylum Actinomycetota; class Actinomycetes; order Streptosporangiales; family Thermomonosporaceae; genus Actinomadura; species Actinomadura sp. NPDC048955. The sequence goes on along the minus strand of NZ_JBEZJI010000005.1, from coordinate 211,400 downwards.
GGCGGACGGTGCCGCGGGAACTGCGGATCTCGCGCAGGAACGGGATGACGCCCGGGCCGATCCCCTCGATGGCCCAGATGACGCGTTGCCGGACGTCGTCGTCCGGGTCGTCCAGGAGGGCGAGCAGGGAGGGGGCGTGCGGGAGGGCCGCCTCTCCCTTGAGCTGCAGGACGTAGACGGTGTTCGCGCGGACCTCGGGGCTCGGGTGGCTCAGGTCGGGGACGAAGGCCGCCAGATCGGCGATCTCCAGGCCGCAGTGGGCCCAGCCGCAGCGGCGGGCGACCTCGCCGGTGGGCGCGGACGCCATGGCCTCGACCAGGGGGGCCAGGGCGGGAAGGCCGATGCGCCGCAGGACGGTGGCGCTGGTGACCCAGTCGACCGGGGAGTCCTCGTCGCAGAGGACGGCCAGGACGGGCCGTACGGCGGGTTCGCCAACGGCCACGAGGGCGTCGCCCGCCGCCTTGTGGCCGGGCCCGGCCAGCTGGTCGATCAGTGCCTGTATCTCCACGCGGGCATCGTGCCATCACCCGGTGACATCCACGGCCGTTCCGGCCGAAACGGACGCGGCACCGGTCCGCCTCCACCGTTCCGCCGGGACGCACCGGCGGGACGGGGAAGGGCCGTCAGGACGGGTCGTAGGCGAGGTTGGGGGCGAGCCAGCGCTCGACCTCCGCGACCGGGAGGTCGCAGCGGCGGGCGTAGTCCTCGATCTGGTCCCTGCCGACGCGCCCGACCGTGAAGTAGCGCGACGCCGGATGCGCGAAGATCAGGCCGCTGACGCTCGCGGCCGGGGCCATCGCGTACGACTCGGTGAGCTTCATGCCGAGGCGGCCCGCGTCCAGCAGGTCGAACAGGGTCTGCTTGAGGCTGTGGTCGGGGCTCGCCGGGTAGCCGAGGGCCGGGCGGATGCCGCGGAACCGCTCGGCGTGCAGGTCCTCCAGGGCGGGTTCGGCGCCGGGCTCGAACCAGGCGCGGCGGGCCTCCAGGTGGACGTACTCGGCGAACGCCTCGGCGAGGCGGTCCGCGAGGGCCTTCACCATGATCGACTTGTAGTCGTCGTTGTCCTGCTCGTACTTCGCGGCGAGGTCCTCGGCGCCGAGGATCGTCACGGCGAAGCCGCCGAGGTGGTCGCCGGACGGGGCGATGTAGTCGGCGAGGCAGCGGTTGGGGCGTCCCGCCGGCTTGGACGTCTGCTGGCGCAGCATCGGGAAGCGCGCGGCGCCGGGCAGGATGATGTCGTCGCCGTCGGAGTGCGCCGGCCAGAAGCCGTAGGCGCCGTGCGCCTCGAACGCGCCGTCGGCGATGATCTGGTCGAGCAGCTCGTTGCCCTCGTCGAACAGCTCGCGCGCGACGGGCTCGTCGAGGATCGCCGGGTACTTGCCCTTGAGCTCCCAGGCCAGGAAGAAGAACTGCCAGTCGATCATCTCGCGGATCGCGGAGATCTCGGGGCGGACGATCCGCACGCCGGTGAAGTCGGGCGCGGGCAGGTCGCCGAAGTCGACCCGCTCCCGGTTCTCGCGGGCCCTCTCGACGGTGAGCAGGGGGCGGCGCTGCTTGTTCTCGTGCTGCTCGCGCAGCCGGGCCTGCTCCTCGCGGTTGGCGGCGTCGAGCGCCGCGGCGCGCTTGCCGTCGAGCAGGTCGGAGACGACGCCGACGACGCGGGAGGCGTCCAGGACGTGCACGGTCGTCGCCTCGTAGGCGGGGGCGATCTTCACGGCGGTGTGCTGCCGGGACGTGGTGGCGCCGCCGATCAGCAGTGGCAGCCGCATGCCGCGGCGCTCCATCTCCGCGGCGACGGAGACCATCTCGTCCAGGGACGGGGTGATCAGCCCGGACAGCCCGATGGCGTCGGCGCCCTCCTGGACGGCCGTCTCCAGGATCTTGGCCGCGGGGACCATGACGCCGAGGTCGACGACGTCGTAGTTGTTGCAGCCGAGCACGACGCCGACGATGTTCTTGCCGATGTCGTGCACGTCGCCCTTGACCGTCGCCAGCACGATCTTGCCCTGGCCGCGGTCGCTGTGGGCGCGCCCCGCGGCGAGCGCCTCCTGCTTCTCCTTCTCCATGAAGGGCTCCAGGTAGGCGACCGACCGCTTCATCACGCGGGCGCTCTTGACCACCTGGGGGAGGAACATCTTGCCGGAGCCGAACAGGTCGCCGACGACCTTCATGCCGTCCATCAGCGGGCCCTCGATGACGTCGAGGGGACGCTCGGCCTCCTGGCGGGCCTCCTCGGTGTCCTCCTCGATGAAGTCGATGATGCCGTGCACGAGGGCGTGGGAGAGGCGCGCGGCGACCGGCGCGTCCCGCCAGGACAGGTCGACCTCGCGCTTCGTCCGCTCGCCCTTGACGTTCTCGGCGAACGACACGAGCCGGTCGGTGGCGTCGGGACGGCGGTCGAACAGCACGTCCTCGACCAGTTCGAGCAGTTCGGCGGGGATGTCCTCGTAGACGGCGAGCTGCCCGGCGTTGACGATGCCCATGTCGAGCCCGGCCCGGACGGCGTGGAAAAGGAACGCCGAGTGCATCGCCTCGCGGACGACGTCGTTGCCCCGGAAGGAGAACGACAGGTTGGAGATGCCGCCGCTCGTGCGGGCGCCCGGGCAGCGCTCCTTGATGAGGGGCAGCGCGTCGATGAACGCCTTGGCGTAGCCGTTGTGCTCGGAGATGCCGGTCGCGACGGCGAGGACGTTGGGGTCGAAGATGATGTCCTCGGCCGGGAACCCGACCTCCCGGGTGAGCAGGTCGTAGGCGCGGGCGCAGATCGCCACCTTGCGCTCGGTGGTGTCGGCCTGGCCCGTCTCGTCGAAGGCCATGACGACGACGCCGGCGCCGAAGTCGCGGATGCGGCGGGCCTGCTCCAGGAACGGGCCCTCGCCCTCCTTGAGGCTGATGGAGTTGACGACGCCCTTGCCCTGGACGGTCTTCAGCCCCGCCTCCAGCACGCTCCACCGCGAGCTGTCGACCATGATCGGGATGCGGGCGACCTCGGGCTCGGTGGCGATGAGGTTGAGGAAGGTCGTCATCTCCCGCTCGCTGTCGAGCAGGTCGGCGTCCATGTTGACGTCGAGCAGGTTCGCGCCGCCGCGCACCTGGTCGAGCGCCACGTCCACGGCGGCCTGGTGGTCGCCCGCCTCGATGAGCTTGCGGAACTTCTTGGAGCCGGTGACGTTGGTGCGCTCACCGATCATGACGAAGCCGGTGTCGGCGCCGATCGCGAACGGCTCCAGGCCGCTGAACCGGCTGGCCGCGCCGGGGGCGGCGACCTCGCGGGGGGCCATGCCCCGCACCGCCTCGGCGATCCTGGCGATGTGGTCGGGGCCCGTCCCGCAGCAGCCGCCGACGGCGTTGACCATGCCGGACGCGGCGAACTCGCCGACCTTGCCGCTCGTCTCCTCCGGGGTCTCGTCGTAGCCGCCGAAGGCGTTCGGCAGACCCGCGTTCGGGTGGCAGGCGGTGTAGGTGCCGGCCAGGCGCGCGAGCTCCGCCACGTGCGGGCGCATCTCGTCGGCGCCGAGCGAGCAGTTCACGCCCACGACGAGCGGCTCGGCGTGCTCGATGGACCGCCAGAACGCCTCGACGGTCTGCCCGGACAGCGTCCGGCCGGACAGGTCGACGATGGTCACCGAGATCCACAGCGGCAGGTCCGGGGCGACCTCGCGGGCGGCGGCGATCGCGGCCTTCGCGTTCAGCGTGTCGAAGATCGTCTCGATCAGCAGCAGGTCGACGCCGCCCTCGGCGAGCGCGCCGATCTGCTCGGCGTAGGCGTCCTTGACCTGGTCGAACGTGACGGCGCGGTAGGCCGGGTCGTCGACCCGCGGGGACAGCGAGAGCGTGACGTTCAGCGGGCCGATGGAGCCGGCGACATAGCGGCCGCCGAACTCCTCGGCGGCCTGCCGGGCGAGCCGGGCGCCGTGCACGTTCATCTCGCGGACCAGGCTCTCCAGGCCGTAGTCGGCCTGCCCGATGCTGGTCGCGGTGAAGGTGTTGGTCGTCGTGATGTCGGCGCCGGCCCGCAGGTACTGGCGGTGGACGTCCAGGATCACGTCGGGGCGGGTGAGGTTCAGCAGGTCGGGGTCGCCGGTGACGTCCTTGGCGTGGTCGTCGCCGATGAGGTCGCCGCGGTAGTCGCCGGGGGTCAGGCCCGCGCCCTGGAGCATCGTGCCCCAGGCGCCGTCCAGCACCGCGATCCGCTGCTCAAGAAGTTCGCGCAATGGAGTCTGAGTCATTGTTTTCGAGCACCTCCCATGGAATCTGGGAGGCGCCCTTGCGGGGTCGGGTGTCTCGGGCCGAGCGTGGCGGGCTCTCGCCCGTTGCAGCGCCTCTCGGCCCGGTACCGAGGTTACATTCCGAGGGGCCGGTGTGTCAGGCGCGCCCGGGGTTGCGGGCAGGATGAGGTGGTGCGCGCACGACCGATCTCGCCGTCCCTGGTGGTCGAGGAGCTGGCCGACCGGATCACGGCGTCCGGGACGGGCTCCTGGTCGCGGGTGGTGATCGACGGGGCGCCGCCCGCGGCGCCCTCGGACCTGGCCGACGCCCTCGTCTCGCCGCTGCGCGCCCTGGGACGGGACGTCGTGCGGGTGTCGGCGCGCGACTTCCTGCGCCCGGCGTCGCTGCGCTTCGAGCACGGGCGGGACGATCCGGACGTCCTCTACGACGAGTGGCTCGACGTGGGCGGGCTCGTGCGGGAGGTGCTGGGGCCGCTGGAGCCGTCCGGCACGGGGCGGGTGCTGCCGAGCCTGTGGGACGCGGCGCTCGACAGGGCGACGAGGGCGGACTACGTGCGCGTCCGGCCCGGCGGGGTCCTGCTGCTGGACGGCTCGCTGCTGCTCGGCCGGGGGCTGCCGTTCGAGCTGACCGTCCACCTGTCCCTGTCGCGCGGTGCGCTGGCCCGCCGCACGGCGGGCGACCAGGCGTGGACGCTTCCCGCCTACGCGCGCTATGACGCCGAGGTCGCGCCCGTGCGCACCGCCGACGTCGTCCTGAAGGTGGACGATCCGGGCCACCCGGCGCTGATCACTGACGTCTAGGGCCGCCATTCCTCCTGGTAGGCGGGGTGGTGGGCGTAGGGCAGCGCGAGGAGGCGCAGCACCGACTCGCGGACGGACCGCGCCGCTTCGAGCTCGGGGGTGCGGTGGCCCTGGCCGAGGATCCAGGCCTGCTTCTCGTAGTCGTCCAGGATCTGGCGCTTGGCCGCCACCTCGGCGAGCGCGCGCGACGGGTCGTGGCGGGCGATGTGCTCGGCGTAAGCGTCGTTGTCCGCCGTCGCGACGTGGGAGGGGCCGTCGTCGGAGGGATCGCCGGTGTCGGTGCTGACCGTGCCGGAGGGGGCCGCCCTCCAGGCGGCGCCGGAGCAGGCGCGGGCCATCTGCTCGTCCCTGTCGAGCCGGGCGCGGAGGAACTCCACCAAATCCATAGGGCCATCCTGCCCCCTGGGGAGCGGGACGGCCCTATGGCAAAGGGGTTTCAGGCGGCACAGAGGTCAGGCCGCACAGAGGTCAGGCGGCGCAGTTGCCGGTGACGGGCTTGCCCGCGAAGCGGTCGCCGAGGAACGTCATCGCGTCGGGCTCGCTCCAGAGCATGCCGGTGGCGTGCTCGGCGAAGGTGTAGGTCTTCCAGGTGACGTTGGCGCCCTTCGCGCACCACGCCTTGTGGAGGGTGTCGGCCTGCCCGGCGGGGATGATCTCGTCGTAGACGGCCTGTGTCTGGAGCACCGGGGCGCTCGGGGCGGTGGAACCGAGCTTGTTGGCGTCCAGGCGCCGCTGCCACTCGGGCGTGGCCAGCGGGTCGCTGGTCGTGTAGTCGCTGATGTGCTTGAAGGCGGTCTGCACGACGGTGAGGGGCCCGTCGAAGCTGACCAGGCACATGTCCTGGGCCTTGGCCAGCAGCTCGCGGCCGTTGTCGTTGAGGTAGCCGGCCAGGTCGAGCTCCGGGTAGGCGGCGTCGTAGCCGACGGCGGCCATGAACATCAGCGCGACGAACGGGGAGCCGTCCAGGCTCTTGGCGACGGCCTGGAGGTCCGCCGGGACGCCGCCCGCGAACACACCCTTGATCGCCAGGTCGGGGGCGTAGGTCGCCGCCAGTTCCGCCGCCCAGCCCGCGGTGGTGCCGCCCTGCGAGTAGCCCCAGAGGCCGACCGGCGCTCCGCCGAGCCCGGCGTCCGGGAGGCGCTGCGCGGCGCGGGCGACGTTCAGCAGGGCCCGGCCCTGGGAGCCGCCCACCTCGTAGGTGTGCTGCCCCGGGGTGCCGAGGCCTTCCATGTCGGTGACGGCGACGGCCCAGCCGCGGCTGAGCGCGTCCGCGATGAACAGCTCCTCGTAGTCCATGCCCTGGGTGAGGGTGTAGGACGGGGCGCAGGCGTCGCCGAGTCCGCGGGTACCGACGGCGTAGGAGACGAGCGGCCGCTCGCCCTGGCCCGTCCACTCCTTGGTGGGGACGAGGACCATGCCCGACACGGCGGTCGGCCGCCCCTGCACCGTCTCCGACCGGTAGAGGACCTGCCAGGACTTGACGCCCGCGTACGGCGAGTGGCCGACCGGGTCCACGGTGAACACCGCGGGACGCGACCGGATGACGTCACCGGGCGCGCCCGCCGGGAGCGGGGAGGGCGGCTGGTAGAACGGATCCTCGGCCGGGGGCTTGGGGTCCTGCGGCGCCGCGGCGGCGGTGCCCTGCAGAGCGGCCGCCGTCATGGCGAGGCCGAGGCACGACGCGACCGCGGCGCGCACGACCCGGCGAACGGTGATGGACATGGCGGGTAACCCTTCAACGTGGCGGCGGCGTCTCCGCGCCTGCCGTCGGCGTGACGGCAGCCCGACAGTAACGTAATTGGACACTTACTCCAATGTCGCCCGGGACGCATCGGCGGCACCGGATTTGTGCCGTCCTGACAAAGTCCGCCCCTTCCAGGCACCGCCCCGGCCGGCGCGGTGCCTGCGTGCGGAGTCGACGGTCATCGCCGCGTACAGCAGGGCCACGAGCGGCAGGGCCGGGGCGCGCACGGGCGACAGGCCGTAGAAGCGCAGCATCGGCGCGTAGGTGGCCGCCATGAGCGCCCAGGCGAGCGCACCCGCCACGAGGGCGAGCACGCCGCCGGACGAAGCCGCGACCAGGCCCGCGACCGTCGCGGCGGGCGGGACCACGTAGAGGAGCAGCAGGCCCGCGACGGTCCCGGCCAGCAGGGCTGGCGAGTAGCGCAGCTGGTGGTAGGCGCTGCGGACGATCATCGCCCAGAGGTCGGCGAGGCGCGGGTAGGGGCGGCGGCTGACGACGTCGCGGCTGAGATCGAGCCGGCAGCGCCCGCCCGCGCGCTTGAGCAGCCGCCCCAGCGCCACGTCGTCGATCAGCGCGCCGCGGATCCGGGCGAGGCCGCCCGCGCCGGTGAGGGCGGCGCCGCGGACGAGCACGCAGCCGCCCGCGGCGGCGGCCGTGCGCGTCCCGTCCCGGCCGACGCGGCGGAACGGGTAGAGCTGGGCGAAGAAGTACACGAAGGCGGGGACGATCGCCCGTTCCCAGCCCGTGCGGGTGCTGAGCGTCGCCATCTGCGACAGCAGGTCGCGGCGCCCGGCGACGGCGGCGCGCACCAGCCGCTCCACGGTGCCGGGGGCGTAGGCGATGTCGGCGTCGGTGAAGAGGAGGAAGTCCGGCTCGCCCGCCGCCCGGACGCCCTCCGACATCGCCCAGACCTTGCCCGCCCATCCCCGCGGGCGCTCCCTCGCGGGCACGATCGTCAGGGCCGGGTCGCCGCCCGCCAGGGCGGCGGCGGTCTCGGCGGTGCCGTCGCCGCTCCCGTCGTCGACCAGGATCACGCGGAAGGCGCCCGGATACCGCTGGGCGAGCAGCGTCGGGAGCGTCTCCGGGAGGACGGCGGCCTCGTCGCGCGCGGGGACGACGGCCACGACCTCGGGCCACTCGTCCGGCTCCGGCGCGCCGGGCAGGCCCGGCCCGGTCCTCCAGAAGCCCCCGTGCGCGAACGCCAGGTACAGCCACCCGGCCAGCGCCGCCAGCGCCAGGACGCCCACGACCATCACGTTCCGCAGCCTCGCACCGCGCCCGCCTCCCGTCCACCGACGGCGTCCCGGCGGCGTGGCGGGCCGGACGCTAGAGTCACGCGGATGGACGATGTCCTCCGGAAAGGCGATGCCCTCGGGAAAGGCGATGCCCTCGGGAAAGGCGATGCCCTCTGGAACGCCGACGTCCTCTGGAAGGCCGCCGGCAAGCTGCGCGGATCCGTCGACGCGGCGCAGTACAGGGACTTCGTTCTCGGGCTCGTGTTCCTCAAGTACGTGTCCGACTCGTCCGAGGACGGGGGCTTCCGGGTGCCGGACGGGGCGCGGTGGGCGGACCTCTCCCCCGCCGCCGGCGACATCGGTGCGCGGATCGACGCGGCGATGGGCGCCGTCATGCGCGCCGACCCCGCGCTGGACGGCGCCCTCCCGCAGATCTTCACCGGGATCGACCAGCGGCGCCTCGGCGAGCTGGTCGAGCTGATCGGCCGGGTGCGGTTCGGGGCGCGGCCCGGCGAGCGGCCCGCGCGGGACGTGCTCGGCGAGGTCTACGAGTACTTCCTGGAGAAGTTCGCGCGGGCCGAGGGCAGGCGCGGCGGCGAGTTCTACACCCCGGCCGGCGTGGTCAGGCTGCTGGTGGAGGTCCTGGAGCCGTTCCGGGGACGGGTGTACGACCCGTGCTGCGGCTCCGGCGGCATGTTCGTGCAGGCGGAGCGGTTCGTCCTGAGCCATCGGGGGCGGCCGGACGACATAGCGGTGTACGGGCAGGAGGCGAACGAGCGGACGTGGCGGCTGGCCAGGATGAACCTGGCCGTGCACGGGATCGCGGGCGACGTCCGCCGCTCCGACACCTTCTACGAGGACGCCCATCCCGGGCTCGCCGCCGACCACGTGCTCGCCAACCCGCCGTTCAACATGTCGGACTGGTACCGGGATCCCGGCGACGCGCGCTGGCGCTACGGCGTGCCGCCCGCGGGCAACGCCAACTTCGCCTGGATCCAGCACATCGTGGCCAAGCTCGGGCCGCGCGGCCGCGCGGGCGTGGTGATGGCGAACGGGTCGATGTCGTCGCGGCAGTCGGGCGAGGGCGAGATCCGCGCGGCGCTGGTGGAGGCCGGCCTCGTCTCGTGCGTCGTCGCGCTGCCGGACCGGCTCTTCCGCACCACCCCGATCCCCGCCTGCCTCTGGTTCCTGGACAGGCGCGAGAGCGTCCCGGGCGAGGTGCTGTTCGTCGACGCCCGCGCCATGGGGACGATGGTCGACCGCACCGAGCGGATCCTCACCGCCGACGACATCGCCCGGATCGCCGGCGCGTACCGGGCCTGGCGCGACCACGGCCATCGCGACGTCCCCGGCTTCTGCCGCGCGGCCGGCCTGGACGAGGTCAGGTCGCACGGCCACGTCCTCACGCCGGGCCGCTACGTCGGCGCCGCCGAGGCGGACCGCGGCGACGAGCCCGCCGCCGACCGGGTGGAGAGGCTCACCAAGGAGCTCCTCACGCACCTGGAGGAGTCGGCGCGGCTGGACGGGGTCGTCCGGGACGAGCTGGAGCGGTTCGGTGGCTGAGCTGGGCGAGCTCGTCACGTTCTCGAACGGCCGAGCGCGTCCCGCCGCGGGCACCCGCTACCGGACGTACGGCGCGAACGGCGTCATCGGGACGTCCGGCGAGTTCAACGCCGGGCCCCGCTCCACCGTCGTCGGCCGCGTCGGGAGCTACTGCGGCACCGTCCATTACAGCCCCGGCCGGTGCTGGGTCACCGACAACGCCATCATCGCCACGGCCAGGGACGGAGTGAACCCCCGCTACGTCCACTACCTGCTCAAGCGGCTCGACCTGAACAGGTACCGCATCGGCTCGGGGCAGCCGCTCCTCACCCACGCGATCCTGAACGGCCTCCGCGTTCCGCGGCTGGGCAGGGCGGAGCAGGACGCGGCGGCGTCCGTCCTCGGGGCGCTCGACGACAAGATCGAGGTGAACGGCCGGATCGCCGCCGCCGGGGACGCGCTGGTCCGCGCCCGCTACGACGAGGCGGCCGCCGGGGCCGGGGCCGTCATCGCGATCGGCGAGCTCGGGGACCTCGTGCGCCGGGGCGTCCCGCCGCAGCGGATCGGGCGGGACGAGAACTACATCGCGCTGGAGCACATGCCGAAGCGGCACATGTGGCTCTCGACCTGGACCGACGCGTCCGGCGTCACCAGCGCGAAGCGGCGGTTCGCGGCCGGCGACGTCCTGTTCGGCAAGCTCCGCCCCGCCTTCCACAAGGTGGGGCTCGCCTTCGTCGACGGCGTCGCCTCGTCGGACATCCTCGTCGTCCGCGCGAAGGACGCCGACCGCCGGGGGTGGCTTCTCGCCGCCCTGGCCAGCGACGACGTCGTCGCGCACGCCCGCGCCGTCAGCGACGGCACGCGGATGCCGCGCGCCCGGTGGCAGGACATCGCCGCCTTCACGGTCCCCTGGCCCGGCGACGGCGCCGCCCGCGCCTTCGGCGGTTTCGCCGCCGCGCTGGCCCGCCGGGTGGAGGCCGCCGCCGCGGAGAGCGCGGCCCTCGCGAAGCTCCGCGACGCCCTCCTTCCGGAACTGATCCCCTGAAAAGGGCGCCCGCGCCGCCGGGCGGGGGGATCATCGGACGGGTGGACTACCTTCTGGACAACCGGCAGGCCGAGGCGGGCGTCCGCTTCAAGGCGATCTCCGAGCTGTTCGACCCGTGGACGTTCCGCCACATGGACGACGCGGGCCTGCGCCCCGGCTGGCGGGTCTGGGAGGTCGGCGCCGGCGGGCCGACCGTGCCGTCCTGGCTCGCGGGCCGCGTCGGGACCACCGGCCGCGTCCTGGCGACCGACATCGACGTGTCCTGGCTGGCGGACGCGCCGGAGCTCGCCGGAGCCCCGGTCGAGATCCAGCGCCACGACCTGGTGCGCGACGCCCCGCCCGAGGGGCCGTTCGACCTCGTCCACGCCCGGCTCGTGCTGGTCCACCTCCCCGACCGCGACCGGGCCCTCCGGACGATGATCGAGGCCCTGCGGCCCGGCGGCGTCCTGCTCGTCGAGGACGCCGACCCGGGGCTCCAGCCGCTGGCCTGCCCCGACGAGCACGGTCCGGACGAGCGCCTCGCCAACGCCGTCCGGCGCGGCTTCCGCGCGCTGCTCGCCGAGCGCGGCGCCGACCTCGCCTACGGCCGCCGGCTCCCCCGGCTCCTGCGCGACGCCGGCCTGGAGGACGTGCGCGCCGACGCCTACTTCCCCTTCGCGTCCCCCGCCTGCGGCGTCCTGGAGACCGCGTCCATCCTCCAGGTGCGCGAGCGGCTCATCGAGGGCGGGCACGCCACCGCCGAGGAGATCCGCCACCTGCTGGCCGCCATCGCCGCGGGGCGCCTCGACCTCACGCTCGCGCCGCTGATCTCCGTCCTGGGCCGCAGGCCCGGTGGTTGACGCCCGTCCGGTTGCGCAAGTCCGGCGCGACCGGTATGGCGCCGCCATGTGGCGGATCTTGGACGGCGTGTGACGTCCCGCAGGGTGCGGCAAGGCCCTTGCATGCGCGCAAGCGTTGGTGACTGGTCCCCGGAGCCTGCGTAAGAGTGTGTGTTGTTTCACTTCCACGTCCGACATCGACTTGGCCGAGAAGCACATGTTCGCTTACAGCCCGACACGGAGACGTGAAGCCGACACCGCCATGAACGCATCAGACACATGGTCCGGGGCGCCCGTGCTGGTGCCCGCACCCGCTCCCTCGCTGGAAGTCGGGATCCCGTCCGCCTGGAACCACAACGGCAAGTCCTCGGGGCGCCTCATCGGTGAGATCGACCTCGCCGCCACGCCGCCCGCCGTACGGCTCGGCCGCTCCTACGTCCGCGAGCTCGTCGGGCAGCACTTCGGCGCCGACCGGTCCGAGCTCGGCGACCTGGAGCTGCTGACCAGCGAGGCCATGACCAACTCGGTGCTGCACGCGCGGCCCCGCCGGGACGGCACGATCACGCTGACCGTCCTGCACGTCGACCGCTACGTGCGCGTCGAGATCACCGACGGGGGCGCCGCCCAGGGGCCGCCGCGGGCGGTGGACGAGGCGCTGCCGACGGGCGGCCGCGGGCTCGCCCTGATCAAAGCCCTCGCCACCGACTACGGCACCTGCCGCGGCAAGGGCGGGGCCTCGACCTTCTGGTTCGGCGTCGGTGTCCGGGACGGATGGCGGCTGCCGTGACCTCCGGGGCGGCGCTGAGCCCGGCCCGCCGAGCCGAACCGTCCCCTCCCGGGGGCGGGCTCGGCACGGCGCAGGCCAGCGTCGCCCGCATGTGCAACTACCTCCTCGGCGGCAAGGACAACTACGCCGCGGACCGTGAGTCCGCCGAGCGTGCGCTGCGCGGCTGCCCGGCGCTGCCGCGGCTCGTCCAGGCGAACAGGGGCTTCCTGGACCACGCCGCCGCGCTGCTCGCCGGGGAGGCCGGGCTGCGGCAGTTCGTCGACGCGGGCTGCGGGCTGCCCGCCGCCGAGAACCTCGGCGACCTCGTCCGGCGGGCCGACCCGGCGTGCCGCGTCGCCTACGTCGACAACGACCCGATGGTGCTCACGCACGCGCGGGCGCTGCTCGCCGTGGACGCCGGCACGGGCGCCTTCGCCGGGGACGTCCGCGACCCGGCCGCGCTGCTCGCCGACCCCGGCCTGCGCCGCCTGATCGACTTCTCCGAGCCCGTCGCGGTGTTCCTGCTCGGCGTCCTGGACTTCCTCGCCGACGAGGACGACCCGGCCGGGATCGTCGCCGCGCTCGCCGCGGGCCTCGCCCCCGGCAGCCACGTGGTGATCAGCCACGCCGTGAGGTCGCCGGAACTGGACCCGATCTCCGGGCCGTGCGAGGGCGTCGACACCCCGTTCCGGCCGCGGAGCACGGACGAGATCGCCCGCATCTGCGCGAGCCTGCGGATGCTCGACCCCTACCCCGCCCGGCTGGCGGCGCCCGCCGCCCCGGCCGACCGAGGCCCGCTGCCGCTCATCGGCTGCGTCGGGCGCGTGGCGGATTGAGGACGGCATGTCGCCCGCGGTGCTCGCCGAGACTTCTGCTGATCGCCCGTCCCTTCCGCGCGGCGCTTCGCTACGATCGAAGCGCCAGCAACTGCCACATCTAGGGCGAGTGATGACAGCGGACGGCGAGCCGAAGTCTCTCTCCGACATCACCAGGGACATGGGACTCAACATGTCCGACGTGGCGGCCTTCTCCGGACTCGACGAGAGCACGATCTTCCGGCTGTGGGACAACGCGGAATGGCTCGACCGGGTCAGCGGGCGGTCGCTGCAGAGCCTCATGTCGTCCGTTCCTGGAATCGCCGAGTACTCGATGGCGCACGCCGTCCGGAAAAGGCGCGACGGGCTCGTCGCCGACCTGCACGGCGAAGGGCTCACCGTCGATCTGGACGCCCTGCAGAACTCGGCCGTCGCGCAGCAGCACCTGCTGAACGCGCTGGAGGCCGGGCTGCACATCATGCGCGGCCAGGCGACGCAGAAGACGTCCTCGTTCATCGCCCGCTTCTGGGGGCGCGAACAGGACACCGCGCTGGAGGCGCTCTACTCCACCGAGGCCGGCCGGGGCCTCCTGGAGGACCCTCGCAGGCTCTTCGACTCGTCCATCGACCTGGCCCCGCGGCTGAACCGCAAGACCTACTCGTTCCATTCGATCCTCGCGCTCAACATCCTCACGCACCAGGTCAGCAAGGTCACCGGGTCGCTGGAGGCCGACCTCGGCTTCGAGGTGCCCGGGCGGCAGACCGCCTTCATGATGCGCGGCGTGGTGATGGGCTCCCTGATCAGCTCGAACGACTTCGACCTGGCCGAGCGCTACCGCCAGGAACTCGACGCGACGCCCGTCTACGCGGCGCTCGAGGAATGGTCGTTCCCCACCTACACGAGAGACGGCCGCATCAGCAGCGACTTCACCCTCCCGAGCTCCCTGTCGCTGCGCAACACGGCCACCGAGGTGCTCCGCGAGATCGCGGTCTACAACGACGCCTACCTCTACTACCTGGTGTCGACGTACATCCCGCTCGCGCTCAAACGCGACCCGGCGTTCGGCGGGAAGCTCCCCGAGTTGATCCGTGCGCTGGAACTGCGCGGGGTCGACTGCCGGGACAGAAGGATCCGACAGACCTGCAACACGCTGGTGCGGCGGCTCAAGGGCCTCGCCTGAACCAGGCCTTGGAGAATGGGGAGCCGGTGGAGGACACGGCGCAAGCCATCGCGAAACTGACGCGCGCGCGATGGGAGGCGAACGCGCAGTACTGGGTCAAGGTCATCAGGGAGCGCCGCGACCGGTACCGGACCGAACTGACCGACGCCGCCGTCCTGGACGCCGTCGGCGACTGCGCCGGCCAGAGCGTCCTGGACGCCGGATGCGGCGAGGGCTACCTGTCGCGCAGGCTCGCCTCCATGGGCGCCGAGGTCACGGGCGTCGACGCGGCGCAGGGCCTGATCGACGCGGCCTCGTCGCACCCGGAGCAGGAGGGCAAGGCCACCTTCACCCGCGCCAGCGTCGAGGACCTGCCGCTGGAGGACGACCGGTTCGACCTCGTCCTGTGCAACCACCTGTTCAGCCACCTGCAGGACCCGACCCGCGCCATCGGCGAGTTCTCGCGCGTCCTGCGCAGCGGCGGCCGGCTGATCCTGCTGACGCTGCACCCCTGCTTCTACGTGGAGAACGCCGAGCAGGGCGCGGCGAGCAGCGTCCCGGCATCGCGGTACTTCACCTCGCGCGGGATCGACCAGCGGTTCATGGTGGACGGCCTGGAATCCCCTTCGATGATCACAAGCTGGCTCCGGCCGCTGGAGTACTACGCTGGAACGCTCCGAGACGCCGGATTCGTCATCGCCGACCTGCGCGAACCGCACCCGACGGAAGAGCAGATGCGCGACGACCCGTGGTGGCGCAAGGGCTTCCCCACGGCCATGTTCATGCTCCTGATCGCGGAGCGCCGTTAAAGTCGTCTCCATGGAGGACGTGCCGGCGGAATTAGCGGGGCATCCGGACAGGCTCCGGTGGAACGAGAAGTACGCGGAGTCGTCCGGCCCGTCGCGGGCCCATCCGCTCGCGGAGCGGGCGCTGTCGCTCGGGATGCCGGACGGCGGAGTGCTCGACCTGGCGTCGGGACCGTCCGGCAGCGCCCTGCTGGCCGCCTGGACCGGGCGCCGCGTGACCGCCGTGGACATCTCCGAGATCGCCCTCGCGCGGCTCGGCGCGGAGGCCCGCCGCCGCGGGCTCGGCCCGCTGGTCACGCCCGTCCAGGCCGACCTGGGCGGCTGGCGGCCGGGCCCGGACAGGTACGCGCTCGTCCTGTGCACCGGGTTCTGGGACCGCGCCGTGTTCGAGCGCGCGGCCGGGGCCGTGCTGCCCGGCGGTCTGCTGGCCTGGGAGGCGTTCACCGAGGCCGCCCGCCGCGACCGGCCGCGGCTGCCCGCCGCGTGGTGCCTCAAGCCCGGTGAGCCCGCCTCGCTGCTGCCGGACGGCTTCACCGTCCTCGACCAGTACGACGACGGCGGCAAGCGCCGCCTCCTCGCCCGCCGCGGCGACTAGCGCCTCCTACGCGGGCCGGAGGGAAGATGTTCCGGCGAGCGGGCGCGTAACGCAGCCACTCGCTCGCCGGAACACTGGTTCACCTGCCGTGTGGACGGCAGTCAGTCAGACGTCAGTCCTCACGGATGACGTTGGCGGCCTCCTCCAGGGCCTTGGCCACCTGGGGGTCCAGGTTGGCCGTGGCGTCCGACCCGGACGAGCCGGACCCGGACGACCCGGACCCGGACGACCCGGACCCGGACGAGGCGGACCCGGACGACCCGGTGTACTGGCCGTACGGGGCACGGGGGTAGTCGGCGTGGTGCGGGGCATTGTTGATCGCCATGACCAGCTTCCTTCCATCTCAGTTGCGTCCAGCTGGAAATGATCAGCCGGACCTTGCCCTGGACCGTGCGGCCTTCCACGTCATCCGCAACGTGCGAGGTCAATCGAGGTCGACGACGACCGGGGCGTGGTCGGACGGGCCCTTGCCCTTGCGGGCCTCCCGGTCCACGTAGGCGGAGGCGACCCGTCCGGCGACGTCCTCGTTCGCGTAGAACAGGTCGATGCGCATGCCCATGTTCTTGTGGAACGCGCCGGCCCGGTAATCCCAGTACGTGTAGGGGTGGGGCCCCTTCTCGATCGTCGGGACGACGTCGCGGAGGCCGAGGGCCCGCAGGTCGGCGAGCGCCTGCCGTTCGGGGGGCGTGACGTGCGTGGAGTCGACGAAGACGGCCGGGTCCCAGACGTCCTCGTCGGTGGGGGCGACGTTGTAGTCGCCGCAGGCGACCAGCGGCGCCCCCGCGGCGAGTTCCTCCGCGAGGGCGTCGCGGAGGGCCGCGAACCACGCGAGCTTGTAGGCGTAGTGGGCCGATTCCGGGGTGCGGCCGTTCGGCGCGTACAGCGACCAGACCCGGACGCCGCCGCAGGTGGCGCCGATCGCCCGGGCCTCGGGCGCCAGCAGGACGGGCTCGTTCAACTCCATCTGCTCGTCCTCGCCTTCGGCCCCCGCCTCACCCGCGTAGGCGGGCTCGCCCGGAAAGCCGTTCGAGACGTCCTCGATGCCGACCCGCGAGAGGACGGCGACACCGTTCCACCGCCCGTCACCGTGCGCGGCGGTGGCGTACCCGAGCTCCTCGACCTCCGCGGCCGGAAAGAGGTCCGCGCGGCATTTGGTCTCCTGGAGGCAGACCACGTCCGGCTTCGTCTCGTCCAGCCAGGTGAGAAGGCGGGGAAGGCGTGCCTTGACGGAATTGACGTTCCACGTCGCGAGGCGCATCCTCCAAGCCTGCCACCCGCGGACCTACGGGGTCAGGTTGCAGTCGGGAACCCAGCCGACGACGCCGGTGGCCACGTTCCGCCCGTAGATCCAGAAGTTGCTGGTCACCCCGTTGTCACACCGGTAGTAGTCCCAGGGGCCGCTGCCGCGGATCGCGTCGAACTTCTGGCCCGGATAGCCGAGCCCGACACGGCCGGCGGTGTTCAGCGGGTTGTCCCAGATGACCACGCCGGGAACCCGGAAGTCGGTGTAAGGCTCCCCGCGAGAGGCGACGGCCCTGTACGGGGCCGCGTTCGCCGGGCCCGCGCTCCTCTTCCGGGCTTCGGGGTTGGCGTAGGTCGAGCAGGCCTGGGGGCGGGCAGGTAGTTGGACACAGACCCGGAACGAGCCGCCCCCGAACCAGTCCGCGGTGTTGACCGACGAGGCCCCCATGGGAACGGTCGCGCGCGCTCCTCGGAAGCCGTGCTCCTCCTGGCCCGAGACCTCGGAGCCGACGGGGGCGTCGCGGATGTCGGCGTGCCACGATCTGCTACCCGGGTGGTACCACAGCGTGCCGACCGCGTCCTCCTGCTGCACCGTGCGCAGCGCCCACCACGGACTGGCCGAGGCCGTGGCGGCGGGTGCCGTCAGGACCGCGCCCGCCGCGGTGGCGGCGGCCGCGGAGGCGGCGAGAACGATCTTTCCGAGCAGGGGCATGAGCGCTCCTTGCGGTTCGTGGCGGCGGCGGGTCACGGCCGCTCCCTGATGAAGCAGTCCGAGACGTAGCCCTCGACCCTGGTCCTGTCGTTGATCACGTAGGTCCAGTGGTCCTTGACGTCGCCGTTCGGGCAGGTCACCGGGTCGGCGAAACTCTGGCCGCCGTTCCAGGTGTAGCCGTCGCCGGGGTTGCCGAGCCCGCGGACGTATCCGTTGAGCCGCGGAGTCGCGCGGATCCTGACGCCGGGCTCGGTGAAGTCACCGCCGATGTCGGCGGCGCGTGCCGGGACGGCGGCCCGCCCGGCGGCCGGTGCGGCGGGCGCGTGGGAGGCCATGGCGGGCGTCGCCGGAATCGCGGCGATCACGACGGCCACAGCGCTGACGATCTTCATCATGGTCGACCCTCACCTGGAGTGCGGACGCGGGCGGCCCGGCCCGTCGTGGGGACGGGCGCGGCATCGCCCTTGCCCTCCATATTCCGGCTACCTAGAGTGAGTGGACAATCTCATGGCGTAGAGATGCCAGCGGTTGAACCGTCAATGCCGAAGGGACGCCTCGACGCGATGCCGGAGGGGGGCCGCCAGGTGACACGGTCAGGCGACGGAACGCCGCGGCTTCCGCGACGCGCCGCCGAGCGCGAAGCCGTGAGCCAGGCCTTGGAAGAAGCCGGTTTCTATGCGGCCCGAGGCCTGCGGCCCCCGACCCAGCGCGTGGATCCGCCCAAGGTGGGCGCCGTGGTCGCACGCCTGGCCGGCGCCACCCGCCAGGAACTGCTGACCTTCGACGACCCCTCTAGCTGCGTCAGCCAGGGCGTGCCCGAGCGCATGCTCCGGCACGCGGCCGCCTGCGTCCGCCAGGCCGCCGCCCAGGTTCCCACCCTCCGCCAGATCACGTCTCCGCAGGGCCTGGCCCATGACACCGACCTGGACACCATCCAGTGGCGCAACGGCGGCCAGGCACGGCTCATCGAGCAGATCCCCTTCCGCCTGGCCGTGTTCGACCGCACGACGGCCGTCATCCCGCTCGATCTGGACGTGTTCTACAACGGCATGCTCGTCATCCGCGACCCCGCGGTGGTCAGGGCACTGACCCGGACGCACCACAACTCCTGGACGTCCGGCGACGACCTCGTCCCCGACCGCGAACCGGACCGGCCGCCGGCCCACCTGGCCCCGATCCTGGCCTGCATGCGGGACGGCCTCCCCGACCACGCCGCCGCCACCCGCCTCGGTCTGTCGGCGCGCACCTACGCCCGCCGGGTCAGCGAACTGCTCGCCCTCCTCGGCACCACGAGCCGCTTCCAAGCAGCGATCGTCGCCCAGCGCCGCGGATGGCTCTGAACGTCCCGGCCCGCCGTTCCCGGCGGCGTGGAGGCGTGTGCCACACGTCCGGCGGGGATATCCTGACGCCTTCCCCTGTCCCCTGCCAGATGACACCGCTCCTCGTACGTGACCGGTAGATTGCGGGTCGGCCTCCTTTACCCGGTTTTCACGCTGTGCTTAGCCCGGCCCTGGAAGGGTGGTCACGGTTGTGGTGTCGTCGAACCCGGAGCAAGTGAGGAAACATGTCCGAGGATGACAAGCCCCGGGGCAAGCCGGCGGTCAAGGCGAAGGCGAAGATCCCGAACGCCCAGAGCATCCGCAGCCCCGAGTTCACCCCGCACGGCATCAGCGCCGGCCGCGGCAGCGGGCTGAACCGGCCGTCGGCGCTGACCGCCAAGGAGGCCAAGAAGCGCCGGCTGATGATGATCGCGGGGATCGTGGTCGTCGCGCTCGCGGTCTCCGGCGGGGTGTACTGGTGGGTCAGCCGTCCCGGCCCGAAGGTCGAGGTGACCGGCAAGTTCGCCGCCGAGCCCAAGGTCGAGATCCCGAAGAAGCTGGAGCCGACCAAGACGCTCAAGGTCAGCACCCCGATCAAGGGCGGCGGCCCCGTGGCCGCCGAGGGCGACACCGTCTACGTCCAGTTCGCGACCTACAAGTGGTCGAAGGACAAGGACGAGGAGAACTCGCGGGTGAAGAGCTCCAGCGAGAAGGTCCGCTCCTCCTACGAGGAGGGCCAGCAGCAGCAGGGCGGCGGCGGCCCGATGCACCTCGTCATCGGCAAGAGCGGTCTCAAGGACATCGACAAGAGCCTCGTCGGCAAGTCGGCCGGCAGCCGGCTCGTCATGCAGCTCCCGCCGTCCAAGGAGCTCACCCAGCTGAGCCCGCAGCAGATCACCGACAAGGACGCGATCCTGTTCATCATGGACGTCCAGGCGGTCGTCCCGAAGAGCCAGCAGCCGCAGGGCACCGCGCAGAAGCTGGACGACAAGTCGCTTCCCAAGGTCGAGGACCAGGGCGCCGGCAAGGAGCCCAAGGTGACGGTCCCGGACAAGGACGCGCCCAAGAAGCTCCAGGCCAAGACGCTCGTCGCCGGCAACGGGCCCGCGCTGGCCAAGGGCGACGAGGCGGTCGTCAACTACACCGGCAAGATCTGGAAGTCCGGCGACAAGTTCGACTCCAGCTGGGACAACAAGCAGCCCGCGACGTTCCCGATCGGCCTGGGGCAGACCATCCCGGGATTCGACAAGGGGCTCACCGGCGCGAAGGTCGGCAGCCGCGTGCTGCTCGTCCTGCCGCCGGACGAGGGCTACGGCAAGAAGGGCAGTCCGCCCAAGATCAAGGGCGACGACACCCTGGTCTTCGTGGTGGACATCCTCGCGAAGGTCTACAAGTGAGCTGACCGAGGCGCGGTCGTGCGCGGGAGCGGCGGGGCACCCGGTCGGGTCCCCGCCGCTCGGCTTTTCTCGAAAGACCGCCCACTGCGACATCCGTCACGACAACCGGAGAGGCGGATTGCCCGTCCTCCTTTGGGAGACGCGGATGCGCATTGGGCGGTCGGCGCACGGATTCCCTCAGGTATCGTCTGTAACGCATTAATCACGGGGGGCTTGTGAGCGACAGCGAGAAGATCCCGGAGCGAGAGGAACGCTCCGGGACGGGCCAGGCGGACCGGCACGAAACCGAGGCCGGGGCACCGGCCGGCACGGACGGTCCCGCGACCGCCACGCTGACCGCGGACACCGAATCCGGCGCCGGAGAATCCGCCGGTGACGCCGAATTCGCCGACGAGGGCGACATATCTCGAAACGAAGATAAGGATCGCGAAGAGAGCGGCGACGCGGGCGAGCGTCCCGAATCGCGCGCCGCGGATAACACCGTCGTCGCGGACGACCCCACGACCTCCCCCGATACCGCCGCGGATTCCCCCGCCCCCGCCTCCGACACCGAAGAAGTCATCACGTCCAGCGAGCTCCCCGCACCCACCGGCGCCCCCACCTCCAACGGCGCGAGCCCGACCGGCGACGCCACCGCGACTGACAACCCCGCGGTGCCCAGCGAGGCCCCCGCGTCCAACGGCGCCGTTTCGACCGGCGACGCCACCACGACCGAAGACGCCGCCGCGACCGGCGAAGGCGGCGCCGCCGCTGGGGGCGTCGCGTCCGGCGACGGCGTCGTGGCGGGCGGTGGGGCCGCTTCTGACGAGGTCGGAGCGGCGAACGAGGTCGGTGCGTCCGGCGATGCCACCGCGGTCGATGGTGTCGATGGGGCGGTGACCGGAGATACCAAGAGCATGCCCGCCGCCTCCAAGCGCGACTCGACCCAGCGCGGCTCCCATCCCGGGGGCCCGCCGCCCGGCTCCGGGCCGGGCCAGGGCGGTCGCGGCGGGGGCAAGGGGCCCGGCAAGCCGCGCAGCCGCAGGTCGCGGTTCCTGCGCCGGGCGCTGTTCCTGATCCTCGGCTTCATCGGGTTCTGCATCGTCGCGTTCGGCGTCGCGTACCTGTTCACGCCGGTGCCGTCGGCGCAGGAGCAGGCGATCGCGCAGGGCCCGACGTTCTACTACTCCGACGGCAAGACGCAGATCGCCAAGACCGGGATGAACCGGGACGCGGTCAAGCTCGACAAGATCCCCGAGAGCACCCGGGCCGCGGTGATCGCCGCGGAGAACCGCAGCTTCTACAACGACCCCGGGGTGTCGGTCCAGGGCACGGCGCGGGCGCTGTGGTCCACCGCCACCGGCAAGCAGTTGCAGGGCGGCTCGACGATCACGCAGCAGATGGTCCGCAACTACTACGGCGGCATCGGCAAGGACCGCTCGGTCACCCGCAAGCTCAAGGAGATCATGGTCTCCCTGAAGGTGGGCCGGGAGAAGGACAAGGACTGGATCCTCGAGCAGTACCTCAACACCATCTACTTCGGCCGCGACGCCTACGGGGTGCAGGCCGCCGCGCACGCCTACTACAACAAGGACGTCTCGAAGCTGACGCCCGCGGAGGGCGCCTACCTCGCCGCCGCGATCCAGCAGCCGAGCAACTTCTCCGACCCGACCGGCCCCCGCCGCGCCTACTCCGAGCAGCGCTGGCGCGCGATCGTCGGCAACATGGTCCGGGACGGGGCGCTCACCTCGTCGGAGGCGGCCTCGCTGACCTTCCCGGCCCCCGCCAAGGAGAAGATCACCGACGTCCTCAAGGGCCAGCGCGGCTACATGGTGAACGTGGCCAAGAAGGAGCTCACCGAGCGCCGCGGCTACAGCGAGGACGAGATCAACCGCAGCGGACTGAAGATCACCACGACGTTCGACAAGCGGCTGATGGACGCGATGAAGCAGGCCGTCGCGGCCAACGCCCCGAACGGGATGAGCAAGAAGATCCGCACCGGCGCGGTGTCGGTCGACCCGAAGACCGGGCAGGTGCTCGCCTTCTACGGCGGCCGCGGCTACCTGGAGGAGGCGCTGAGCAGCGCCTTCGGCGACTGGGCGCAGGCCGGGTCGGGGTTCAAGCCGATCGCGCTGGCGGCCGCGCTGGACGACGGCAAGACGCTGTCCACCAGCTACGACGGCAGCTCCCCGCAGTACTTCCACGGCACGCCCATCCGCAACGACAGCAACGAGAACTTCGGAACGGTCAACCTCGTGACCGCCACCGAGCACTCGATCAACACGGCCTACATCAACCTCGGCCAGGACATCGGCAACAAGAAGATCGTCGCGATGGCCGAGAAGATGGGCATCCCCGCCTCGCAGATGAAGCCCGAGCAGCGGGACGCCGCCACCTTCCCGCTCGGCATCGTGTCGCTGCACCCCGTCCAGCAGGCGGGCGTGTACTCGACGTTCGCCTCCGAGGGCGTGCACCGGACGCCGTTCGTGGTGAAGACGGTCACCGACAACGAGAACCACAAGCGCACCTTCACCGAGAAGGGCGAGCGGGCGTTCAGCCAGCAGGTCGCCCGTGACGCCACCTACGCCATGCAGAAGGTCGTGCAGGGCGGCACCGGCACCGGCGCGCAGCTTCCCGACGGACGCGACGTCGCCGGCAAGACGGGCACCACCGACGCGGGCCGCGCGATCTGGTTCAACGGCTTCATCCCGCAGATGGCGACGACGGTCTCGATGTTCCGCAGCGACGGCAAGCCGCTGAACATCCCCGGGTACGGCGCGTACGGCGGGCAGCTGCCCGCGCAGATGTGGCGCTCGTACATGTCGGAGGCGGTGAACATCAAGGGCTACGACCCCGAGTCCTTCGGGGAGCCGTCGATGACGCCCGGCGGCGGCTGGGGCGGGCCGACGCAGGACGCCCCGCCGACCGGCCCGCAGCCGCCGGACACGGGCGGGCCGGTCGAGCCGCCGCCGTCCACGCAGCGGCCCGACGTCCCGACGCCCCCCACCGACCTGCCGACGATCATCCCGCCGCAGCAGCCCGGCGGCGGCGGTGACGGAGGCAACGGCGACGGCGGGACCGGCGGCGACCCCGGAGGCGATCCCGGAGGCGGGACGGGCGACGGGCCGCTCGGCACCGGCGGGTAGCCGGGCCGCTCAGTCGCAGGCCTCGCCGATGGTGGCCGGCGTCTCCCTGATCACGCTGTCGAGCCGGGAGACGTCGCCGTCGCCGACCCCCTGCGCGGCGGCGCGCAGTTCACCCGCCTCAGCCTTCAGCGCCTTGCCCAGGTCGGCGTCGTCGGCCTGCTTCGCGAGCCCGTCGAGGCGCCCGGCGAGCTGCTCGGTCGGCTGCCGCCACCGCTCGGGCTCCGCCGCCGGGACGCCGCGCACCTGGGTGACGTACTGCTGGAACGCCTTCTTCGTGTCGGTGCACACCTGGGCGGAGTTGCCACCGCCCAGCGCCCCGCACCCGCTGAGGGCGCCGAGCACCAGCGCGCCGCCGGCCAGCGTCCGAACCACCCGGTACCGCATCGCACCCTCCCCTTGATCCCCGTTCGGCTCCGCCTATACTTCCGCATGAGGTCATGAGCGCCAGCGCAAAGCCCCGGCTAGCTGGCCGGCAACCCTTCGTCCGCGATGGGGTGCCCCGGGTGAGGACCTGGCCGGACGCGGCACCGCGTTCCGGCAAGCGCGGATCCCGGCGGACGTCCCGGGGTCCCTGACCCCGGAAGGTCCCGGCATGCCCACGCTGCTCGCCCGCTCCCCCATCACTCCTGCTGTGACGCGCCCCGAGGGGGTCCGGGTTCGCCCGCTTCCCCGGGTCATCGGGGCGGACGTCCCGGTTCCGGTGCGGGACGGCCGCCACGTCCCCTACGCCAACTTCGACTACGCGGCCAGCGCGCCCTGCCTGGAGGCGGTGCACGAGGCCGTCACCCGCGCGCTGCCGTACTACAGCAGCGTCCACCGCGGCGCCGGGTACGCGTCCCAGGTCACGACGGCCGCCTACGAGGACGCGCGGGAGACCGTGCGGTCGTTCCTCGGCGCGTGGCGGCGCTCGGCCGTGGTTTTCACGCGCAACACCACCGACTCGATGAACCTGCTCGCGCACGCCGTCCCGGCCGGGACGAGCGTCGTCGTCTTCGAGAGCGAGCACCACGCGTCGCTCCTGCCGTGGAAGCGCGCCGTGCGCCTCCCGGCGCCCGCCACTCCGGCCGAGGCCCTCTCGGCGGCGGACCGCGCGCTGCGCGGGTGCCCGATCGGGTCGCGGCTGCTCGTCGTCACCGCCGCGTCCAACGTCACCGGCGAGCTGTGGCCGATCGAGGAGCTCGCGCACGTCGCGCACCGCAACGGCGCCCGCATCGCGGTCGACGCTGCGCAGCTCGTCCCACACCGCCCCCTCGACATGACCGCTCTGGGACTGGACTACGTCGCGTTCTCCGGGCACAAGCTGTACGCGCCGTTCGGTGCGGGCGTGCTCGCCGGGCGTGCCGACTGGCTGCGCGCCGCCGAGCCCTACCTCAGAGGCGGCGGCGCCAGCGCCTCGGTCGGGGAGACGACCCGGTGGGCCCCGTCCGCAGAGCAGCGGCACGAGGCGGGCTCCCCGAACGTCCTCGGCGCCCTCGCGCTGGCCGCCGCGTGCGAGACGCTGTCCCCGGCCTGGGACGACCTGGCCGCCCGCGAGGAGGCGCTGGTGGAACGGCTGCGGTCGGGACTGGCGGCGCTCCCCCACGTCCGGGAGCTGACGCTGTGGGGCGAGCGGGCGCCGCGCGTCGGAATCGTGTCGTTCACCGTGGACGGCTGGAACGCGCGGGACGTGGCGCTTACGCTGTCCGACGAGCACGGCGTCGGCGTGCGCGACGGGAAGTTCTGCGCCCACCCCTTCGTCCGGCACCTGCTGGGCGAGGACCGGAGCGCGGTCCGCGCGAGCATCGGCATCGGGACGGACGAGGAGCACATCGACCGGCTCCTCACCGCCCTCGCCGCGTTGACTGCGCGCTGACAGCTTCTGACCTGCGAACTCTCGCGCGCAGTCAGATGATTATGCTCTTTGGTCCTGTTCGCCCATGTAGCGTAGGCAGTCGCGCGGGGACGAGCACGCTAGATACAGGGGGTGGCGACCGTGGCCGACGCGTGGCGACCCACGTCGGAACTGGAGCACCGGCTGCAGGAGACCGTACGGGCCGGCGACCAGGAGAGCTACTTCCGCCTCCTCGGGGACGCCGACCTCGTCGTTCCCGTTCCGCCCGAGCTGGTGGACGGCGTCCTCGCGGGGGAGGCGCAGCCGTCCTGGCCCACGCAGGAGGAGGACGGCCGGGTCCACGTCCTGGTCTACACGTCGGCGGCGGCGATGCGGGCGTGCCTCGGGCCGTCCTACCAGCACTTCATGACCGTCCGGTTCGGCGACATCGCCGAGAGCTGGCCGGACAGCCGCTGGTGGCTCGCCGTCGACGCGCCCGCGCGCGGCGTCCCCGCCGCCCTGCCGATCGAGGCGCGGCTGCCGGCCTGGTTCGTCCGGCAGGTCGCCGACGGCGACGGCCGCCCCCCGCAGGTCGGCCGCGCGTCCCCGCCGTGGGAGGAGCTGCGCGACCAGCACCGCGACCTGCCCCGCGAGGCGCCGCGCCCGGAGTTCCAGCCGGCCAACGACGTGGAGCGCGAGCTGCTGCGGGCCGCCTCGAACAACGACCACGACCTGTTCCTGCAGACGCTGGCGGCCACCGACGTGCTGCTGCCCGTCCCGGAGGACATGGACTTCTCGCTGCGTCCGGGACGTCCCGGCTTCCCGTGGCAGACCCGGGAGGTCGACGGCTCCACCGTCGTCCCGGTCTTCACCTCCCCGGAGCGCCTGGCCGAGGCGTCCGGGCCCGGCACCGAGCACATCGCGCTGCCGTTCACCGTCGCGCTGCGCTACTGGCCCGACCACGAGTGGCTGCTCGCCATCAACTCCGGCTCGCCCGCGGGCGGCACCGTTCTCGCGCAGCAGCTCCCCGGCCTCGCGACCTGGGCCGACCAGCGCGCCGCCCAGCGGATGACGGACCGCTTCGAGCCCCAGAACGACATCGAGCAGCGGCTGTTCGACGCCGCCCGACGCCGCGACACCGAGGCCTTCTTCAAGATCCTCCTCGGCGCCCAGGTGCTCGTGCCCGTGGACGCCGAGACCCCGTGGGGCATCGTCCCCGGCGACCCCGAGTTCCCGTGGCGGCCCGTCCGCGTCCACGGCCGGACGTCGATCCAGATCTTCACGTCGCTGAAGTGGATGAACGAGGCGATCGGCTCGTCGCGCTTCATCATGCCGAGCCTCCTGGAGATGGTCACCGCCTGGCCGGACGCCGCGTGGACGCTGGTCCTCAACCCGGGCACGCCCATCGACGCGTCCATGCCGGGCGAGCAGGTCCGCACCCTCAGCGGCCCGCCCGCTCCCCCGTCCGCCGCGACGCCGCCGCCACCGGCCGCCCCCTCGGTGCCGGTGGCCCCCGCCGTCCCGGCCGACCCCGCCGCCGCCGCCGGTCCGGGCCGCCACGCGGGCCCGCCGCCGGTGGACGAGCCCACCGTCCCCGCTCCCGCGGAATCGGGCCGCCACCACGCGGGAACGCCCGGCGGCGCCGCGCAGCCCGTCCGTCCTGAGGCCGTGCCTCCGCCCCCCGCGCACTTCGGCGAGGCGCCCGTCCCCCACCCGGCCGTGCCCGAGGCGGGTGACGTCCCGGCCGACGCGCCCCTGGGCCCCGTACCGGGAGAACCGGGCCGCCACCTCGCGGACCCGTCCAGCACGGCCGTCGATCCCGGCCACATCCCCGGGCCGGAGCCGGCCCCCGTTCACGGGCCCGCGCCCCAGGCTTCCGACCCCCTCGGGGCCGCGCCCGGCGGCGCGGTCGAACCGGGCCTGCCCGCGAACCCCTCTCAGGCTTCCGAGGCGCCGACCAGCGGACCGGCGCTTCCGGAAGCGGGCCGCCGCCAGGCGGACGTGCCCAGCACGACCGGCGCGACCGGAGAGGAAGCGGGCCACCCCTACGCCGACATGGTCGGCACGACCACCCCGCCGGGTGGTGTCACGGAGCCCCGCCTTCCCGGGCCTGCGCCTGAGAACGCCGGGGCCCTCGACGCCAAGCCGGGCCCTGCGGACGACGCGGGCCACCACGCGGAGGCGCCCGCCTCGACCGGCCCCGCCGCACCCGGTTCGCCCATCGGTGGTGTGGAGCCGGGCCTTTCCGGAGCGACGCCCCAAGGCCCCGAAGCCCCGGGCCCCGCTCCGGACATGCCGGACGACGCGGGACGCCGTCTCGCGGATGCGCCCGCCGCTCCGCCCGACGCGACCGCTCCCGAACCCGCGCCTCAGGGCGTCCCGCCGCTCGGTGCCGCGCCGGGTGCTCCCGACGACGCGGGCGTGACCAGGGGTTCCAGCATGGAGCCGGGCCTTCCCGGCCCCGGGCCCCAGGGCGGCGAGCCGCCGAACACCGCGCCGGGTGGTCGAGACGACGCGGGCCGTCCCTTCGCGGGCACGCCCGGCGTCCCACCGGGCGCGATCGACGATCCTGGCCACGGGGCCGGACCCGGCGGCGCCCTCCCAGGGCTGCCGGAAAGCGCCGACCGCCGTGTCGCTGGGGCCGTCAAGCCTCACGAGGCGGCGGCGCCCGGCCACGCGGGCGGGTCGGACCCGTCCCCGGTCGGCCTTCCGGCAACCGGCCCCGCCGGCGTCGGCGCCCAGGGCAGCGAACCTCCAGGTGCCACATCCGGCGCCCCCGGGCAAGCGGAAGCTCACCAGGTCGGCGCGCCGACACCACCGCAGGGCTCGCCCGGCGCGGATACCGGCGGCCCCAGGGTGCCCGGTGAAACGGCGCCGACCGGCCTCGCGGCGGTTCCCCCAGACGCCGCGCGCCCCGACCAGGCGGAGGAGCGCGATGTCCCAGGCGGGGACGGCGCGGGAGAGCCGGGGGCGGGCCGGGCGCTGCGTGCCGTCAGCGAGCCGGAGCCCGAGTTCGAGCCGGGGAACCGGATCGACCAGGAGCTCTACGAGGCGGCTTCGGGCGGCGACTCCGACGCGTTCCTGCGGGTGCTGCTGAACGCGAACGTGCTCGTGCCGATCCCCGACGACGCGCCGCTCGAAGTGATGCCGGTGCAGCGCGAGTTCCGCTGGGACGCGGCGATGCGGGACGCGGTGTCCGTGCAGGTGTTCACGTCGATGGTCCGGTTGCGCGAGGTGCTGCCGGAGTCCCGGTTCGTGTACGCCGACTTCCGGGAGCTGATCGGCGCGTGGCCCCGGGAGGACTGGGCCATGGTGCTCAACCCGGGGACGCACATCGGGGCGTCGCTGCACGGCGACCAGGTGCGGTCGCTCAGCGAGTGGGCGGTGCGGGTCGGCCTCGTCCAGGCGCGGCCGGAGGTTCCGCTGCCGCCGCCGCGGCGGGAACCGGTGCCGCAGGTGCCGTCCGACCCCGAGGACCGCGTCGCCTCGCCCGCCATCATGCAGAAGGTCGTCCCGCACGGGCACGTCTCCTGGTACCTGGAGCAGGGGTACGACCGCGTCGGCGGCTTCGTCCACTCGACGAACGACGTGGCCGAGTTGCAGACGCCCGCCCAGCTCTACGAGGCGCTGGGGCTGCTGTTCTCCGACTCCTCGTTCTCTTCCGACGACGAGGGCGTGTACGTCATCCGGTGGCCGGCCTACTGTCCCGACCTGTACCGCGTCCCCTTCGGCGGACGTGACGACGAGGAGATGGCGTCGTGGGGCGAGGCCGGCTGGGTCATCGAGCGGCCGCCGTTCACCGGGAGCGGCTTCGCGCCGGGAAGCGCCGGGTCCATCCGCGAGTACAAAGTGACCAGCGTACGGCTGCCGTACGGAGCGGAGATGTACTACATCGGCAGAGACCGGTCCGAGCGGTTCATCGCGATGTACGACCCCGACCGGCTCGCCTGGCTGCGGCCGGACGCCGGCGCCGAGGCGTGGGACGGACGGACGGAGGCCGCGCAGTGATCCGGGACGGGTACGTCGCGCGGTGGCTCGGCCGCGACTTCGAGGCCGCGCCGGGCGCCGACGGCGAGATCAGGCTGTACGCGCCCGGCCCGACGGACGGGTTCGAGGAGCTGCGGCCGGGGCGGTTCCGCCGCATCGTCCCCGCGTCCGAGGTCGAGGAACTCCGCTACGTCCGGACGACGTGCCGCTGGCGCGGCGAGCGCTTCGTCATCGTCGGGGAGCACGAGACGTGGGTTCGGGTCGAGTACGCGGGCGGGCGGGCCCCGGTCGCCGAGGGTCTCGGGCTCGACCGCGTCGACCAGGGCATCTGGCAGGCGTGGGCGCCCGGGTCAGAGATCGAGGACGTCCGGGAGGAGTACGTCTGACCCGAGCGGGGTTGATTTGGCCCTTGGATCCGTGTTCGCATGTGTGCCGAGGCGATCCCTCGGACGGAAGCGCTCAACGGCGACGCGACGGAGGTGCGGCGGCAGTGATCTGCCGAGCGACGGTGAAACCGATCTTTGTTGGGCTCGGCACGGCGGCCATCCTCGCCGCCGGCGGCGCGTCCGCGGTGGCCGAGGCCACGCCCTCCCCCTCTGGGTCGGATCCCGCGTCCCCCGCGACGGGCAGGCTCCAGGTGAACGTCGCCTCGACGGCGGCGAAGCTGGATCCCGGTGACTCGCTCGACGTCACGACGACGGTCACGGCCGTCGGCGGCGACATCGCGAACATCAAGGTCACCAACGTCACGGCGACCCTCAAGGGCACGACGGTGACCGGTGACTGCGGCGCGCCGTTCGAGTCGGCGGGGTGTGCCGTCGGCGACCTCGCCGCCGGGAAGAGCGGCGCGCCCGTCAGGTCGCACGTGACGGTCCCGAAGGAGGGGCCGGAGGAAACGACGGTCTACACGATCATCGTGACCGTCGACGCGACCGACCTCTCCCCCGCGACCGGGAGCACGACGTTCAAGTACGTCGTCCCGGCGAAGCCGCCCACGAAGACGCCCACCCCGACCCCCACGCCTACGAAGACGCCCACGAAGTCGCCGTCGCGCAAGCCCACCACGCCGTCGCCCACGGCGTCGCGGACCTCGTCCTCGGGGACGTCGCACGGCGGGTCCGGCGGGGGAAGCGGCTCCTCCGGGAACGGGACCGGCAACGGCGGGGGGACGGGCGGGTCCGTGCAGACGTCGCCCAACTCCTCGTTCGAGCCGCAGAACCCGCAGGTGGCGCTGCCGTCCATCCAGGCGCCCAGCCCGTCCGTCGCGCCCAGCGCGGACCCCGCCGCGGGGGCGCCGCAGAGCCGGCTCCAGGGCAACCAGGCTCCCGTCGCGCAGGATCTGACGTTCGAGCGGATGGCCAGCACGCAGATCGCGTGGCTGGCGGCGCTGCTGGTGGCGTTCTCGCTGCTGCTGACGCAGCTGCGCCTCGGCCGCCGCCGGCTGCCCGCCGGGGTCCCGAAGCGGCCCCGGGGAACGCACCGGCGACCGCGGGGCGGCATGTTCGGCCGGTGACTCCGGGACGCCCGCGTCCTTCACCCAGATGATCAGCGCAGGTCATGCGCCGGTCACGCTTTCGACGGACGGCGCGGGTTCCTTATAGGCATGCCTCGTGGAACTCGGCCGCCGGCGACTCCACATCGCATCGGGAACGCCCCTGGAAACGGCGCGACTTCGGCAGAGAATCTCACGACCGCCCTTCCGAGTCGCCGGAGAACGCGACCGGAAATACGCGCGCTCGGTGACATCAAGAGGCCGGGCCGGCCCGGGACGCCGCCCGGCGAAACTGATGGAGGGCGAGGAAGTCCATGTCCGCCGCGCGGCGGCGCGGCACCGGCGGGCCCGTTCCAAAGCGAGCGAATACCCCGGTTCGCGTTGCGCGCCCTGCCGATCGTCGGCGGAGGTCCGGCATGCCCCGTGAAACGGCGGCGACCGCGCGAGCGTCCTCCAGGAATCGGGAGGGCGTCCCGGCGACTGCCCGGTCGGAAGCGGTTTGAGGCTCTCTGGAATGGTTACTTTCCCGAAGCGGCTGTTCCTTGCCAGCGCCCTTGCTGCCCCCGGAAGAGGTGACCGGTAATGGAAATTCGGACAAACGGTGACGTACCGAACCAGGACGAGATCGTTGAGCTGCGCGCCCGAGCGGAGGCCGGCGACCGGAACGCGGCCGGACGCCTGGGCGAGCTACTGGCGAAGCACGGCGACCTGGCAGCCGCACTGGACGTATGGGGCCGCGCCTACGGCGACGCCGCGCCGACGACGCGGCGGCTCGCCGACCTGCTGGCCGATCGCGGCGACCTGAGGGCCGCGGTGGAGGTGTGGCAGTTCTCCGACCCGGTCCGGCAGAACCCGTCCGGCCTCCACGAGGAGTTCATGGCCGGCCTCGACATCGACGAGCGCGTCGACTGGGAGGACGACCCGGAGGACTGGGCGTTCATGGAAAGGGAGCGGCTGGCCCGGCTCCTGGCCGACCGGGACGACGAGGCCGCCGTCGCCTAGGGGGTGTTTTCGAAGTCCCGGCCCACTGCGCTCGCCTAGCGGCTCGCTACGTGACCGAGCCTTGGCGAACGCGGCATCGCTTCGCGATCTGCCCGGTTCCGCTCGCCTCCGGCTTCGCTCCACCGGGCAGCTCACGCGTTCGCGCGCGTGGCCGAGGCCGTTCGAGACAGGCTCTGGCCGCTACCTCCGGCGCCACATCCGGATTGGCCGGAATCCTATTTAGGGATGTCCCCATGTTTGGCTGATCGGTGCGCCCATTCGGTCACCAGCTTGGACGATGTCCAATGCGCGCGACCGGGCCCGCACCGTCACGCGCAAAGGGGTGCGCCTAACGGAAGCGGCCCTCAAAAGACGATCTTGAGCTGTACTGTCGGCCGTGCTGTTCGGCGCCTGCCGGGAACGCGCCGCCCGCGAGGCGGCGGCGTCCCCCGCAAGACCCCCCATCGAGGATGAGGAAGGCACGTTGAAACGACGTTCCAGGTCGGCCATGGTCGCGGCGGCCACCGTGTTCGCCTTCACCTTCGCGGTCCAGTCCGCCTCGGCGGACGGATCCGGTCCCGCCGGCGTGGTGCCGGTGTCGGGCACCAGCTCGCTCCCGCCGGGTTGCGGGCTGCCCGAGGGTGACGGCTACGTCCTGAACCCGAACACCGAGGTCCAGCCCATGGTGGCGCGCGATCCGAAGCGGCCGTGGCACCTCGTCACGATGTACCAGCAGGACAGGTGGAACCGGTACGGCGGCAACGGGACCGCCAGCGCGGTGTCCGACGACTACGGCGCGACCTGGCGCCCGTCGGCGGACCAGCCCGCGTTCTCCCGGTGCGATGGCGGTACCGCCGCGAACGGCGGGGACTACGACGTCACGACGGACCACTGGGTCACGATGACGCCGTCCGGCGCCGCGGTGGCCGCGTCGTTCTCGCTCTCGCGCACCGGCGAGACGACGGCGATCCTGGTGTCGCGGTCCGGCGACGGCGGCGGGCACTGGGGCGCCCCGGTGACCCTGCAGCGCGACGACGACCCGCGGTTCTTCAACGACCGTCCGGCGATCACCGCCGACCCGTACCACCCGGGCACGGTCTACGCGGTGTGGGACCGGGTCGACACCCAGGCGAACGGTGACTGGGTGCAGCCGGTCTACCTGGCGAAGTCGACCGACGACGGGCGCACCTGGACCACGAAGAAGGTGTACGACTTCCCGGCCAACAGCGGCGTCATCGGCACCGAGCTGGTCCCCATGGCCGACGGGACGCTGCTGATCGGCATGCACCACGAGACCAACACCACCGCGGCCACGCAGGTCGTCCGCTCGACCGACGGCGGCGACACGTGGTCCGCGCCGACCCTGAACGTGGCGGCGCCGTTCGCCGTGGGCACCAAGATCCCCGACCCCGACGGCTCGGGCGACCCGGTGCGCAACGCGACGCTCCCGCTGCTGGCGGCCCAGCCGGGCGGCAGGACGGTGAACGCGGTCTGGCAGAGCCAGGACGCCGACGGCACCTTCCACGTCGCGTACGCGCGGTCCGCGGACAACGGGAAGACCTGGTCGGCCCCGGTCCGGGTCGACAGGACGCCCACCGGCTCGGCCGCGGTCCCGGCGATCGCCGTGTCCCCCGGCGGCACCGTGGCGGTCACCTACTACGACTTCCGGAACAACACGTCCGCCGCCACCCTCCCCACCGACTTCTGGGCCGTGACCTGCGCGGCGGACTGCGCGAAGCCCGGGTCCTGGCGCGAGCGGCACATCGAGGGCCCGTTCGACGCGCGCACGGTGCCGTCGACGAGCTCGGGCCGCATGCTCGGTGACTACACCGGCCTGGTCTCGACCGGCTCGGCCTTCGTGGCCGTCTACGGCGTGGCCACCGGCCAGGCCGCCAACCCGGTGGACATCCACAGCGCGACCTTCCGCTGACCGTCCACAACCGACCGTCCGGGTGCGGCCCTCCTGCGCTGGCAGCGTGGGAGGGCCGCACCTTTCGCTTCCGGCCTTCGGACGGTCCCGCTAGCGCATCAGGGCGTGGCAGGCGATCGCGGCGGCCGCGGTGACGTTCAGTGAGTCGACCCCGTTGGCCATGGCCTGCGCGCTCATGGGGATGCACACGCGCTCGTCGGCCTCGTCCAGCCAGTGGGAGGACAGGCCGTCCCCCTCCGAGCCGAGCATGAGCGCGGCGCGGTCGCCGATGGGCACCTCGTCCAGCGGTGTCACCGACTGGTCGGGGGTGAGGGCCAGGAGGGCGAACCCCGCCGCCCGCAGCTTGCCGAGGTCGTCGTGCCAGTTGGTCATGCGGGCGTAGGGGATCGCGAAGACCGCGCCCATCGAGACCTTGACCGCGCGCCGGTAGAGGGGGTCGGCGCACCGCGGCGACAGGACGATCGCGTCGATCCCCAGCGCGGCCGCGCACCGGTAGATGGCGCCCACGTTGGTGTGGTCGACGATGTCCTCGCAGAGGACGACGCGGCGCGCCGTGGCGAGGACGGCGTCGACGGACGGGAGCGGGAGGCGCTCCAGGGAGGCCAGGGCGCCGCGGTGCACCTGGAAGCCTGTGATCGATTCCATGGTGGCGTCGTCGACCAGGTAGGCGGGGGCGTCCACGCCGTCCAGCAGGTCGGCCAGCGGCCCGGTCCAGCGGGGGGACGTCAGCAGCGAGCGGACGGGGTGGCCGGCGCCGACCGCGCGGCGGATCACCTTCTCCCCCTCGGCGACGAACAGCCCGTGCTCGGCCTCCAGGCTCTTGCGGAGGTTGACGTCGCGGAGGCGGACGTAGTCCGCGAGGCGCGGGTCGGCGGGGTCGGAGACGGGGATCAGGCTGGCCATCTCCCAAGTCTGCCGCCGGGCGCCCGGTGCCCGGGCCGCGCGGCGGCCGGATCCGGCCGCGGGAGGCTTCTGAATCCGGTTCTAGAGAGGGATTCGCGTACGCTCTTACCCCTCCGACCGCTGGGCTCGGCGGCCGCGCGCGCTGCCAGGTTCGTCGGGGCTCACGCTCATGACCTGCGTCATCATCAGTTTTGAGTCCTTTGTAACCTCTGGGGCGTACTACTACAGTGCCGGGGAACATTGGCGGGTTTCAGGTGAATCGAGGGCAGCCGTGAGCGGACGTCATCGCAATGACTTCCCCGAAGGGACGGGCGAAGGCGGGTACGACCCGTCGACCCCCGTCTTCGGCCCGGCCAACGACGGGTCGTCCGACTGGTTCGGAGGACGGGACGGTCAGGGCCAGCCGCTCGCCCAGCCCCAGGCGGGCCCGCAGGGCGCCCCGCCCGGCATGGCGCCGGGCGCGTCCGGCGAGACGCCCGAGTGGTTCACGCCCCGCACCTCGTCCGAGGAGCCGGTCTACGGGCAGGCCCGGTACGGCGAGGAGCCGAGGACCGCGTCCCCGCAGGGGCCTCCCCCCGCGTCCTCGCCGCTGGCCGGGACGGGGTACAGCGAGTACGACGCCATCAGCAGGTCGGACGGCGGCCAGGCCGGGTTCTTCGGCGGCTCCGGAGGTCCGGGCGACTCCGGCGGGTACGGAGGCGGTTCCGGTGGTTCGGGCGGCTCCGGCGGCTCGGGGGGTTACGGCAGCGGCTCAGGCGGCTACGAGTACGGGCGCCGCAGGCGCAAGCGCAGCGCGACCGCACTGATCGGGCCGATGGCCGGTGCCGTGGGCCTGGCCGTGCTGCTCGGCGTGGGCGTCTACGCGTTCGCCGAGAGCGGCGGCGGCTGCTCCGGGGACGACGCGATGAACCTCTCCGTGGCGTCCGCCCTCGACATCGCGCCGGTCGTGGAGAAGGCCGCCGGACGGTTCAACGACGGCAAGCACAAGGTCGACGGCAAGTGCGTCAAGGCGACGGTGAAGAGGGTCGAGCCCTCCGCGGTGACGACGCTGCTGTCCGGGCAGGCCGTGGCGAACGACCGGCCGGACGTGTGGATCCCCGACTCGTCCCTGTGGATCTCGCTGGCGCGGACCGAGGGCGACGGCGGCGACAAGAGCGGCGTCGTGTCCACCAAGACCTCGCTCGCGACGAGCCCCATCGTTGTGGGGCTGCCGCGGACGCTCGCGCTGGACCTGAAGAAGCAGGGCATCACCGCCAGCCCGTCGTGGGACAACCTGCTGAAGGCCGCGGGCGGCGTCGCGGGCGGCGCCGTCACCAAGAACCAGATGATCCCGGCGGGGTCGGTGCGGCTCGTCGTGCCCGACCCGATGAGGAACGCCGCGGGCATGGGCTCGCTGATGGTCACGAGCACGCTGCTGGCGAACGACCCGAACCGCGACTCGATCTTCACCGGCATCGTCCGGACCGTCCGGGAGAGCACCGTCCCCAACGTCAAGGCGGAGTTCGAGCACTTCCGCAAGGACCGCACCGGCAAGCAGCCCATCTCGCTGTCGTCGGAGCAGTCGCTCTACTCCTACAACCGGAGCAGGCCCGCCGAGCCCGCCGTCGCGCTGTACCCCATCGAGGGCACGCTGTCGATGGACTACCCGTTCACCGTCACCGCCAAGGGCGACGCCCAGCGGAAGGCCGCCCGCCTGCTCGAACAGGCGATGCGGACCGAGGCGACCCGCAAGGACGTCCTCGACGCCGGGTTCCGGGCGACCGACGGCAAGGCACCGCCCGGGTTCGGCGAGGCGGCCGGCGTCAGCCCGGCCCGGCCGCGGCAGCTGCCCGCGCCGAAGAGCGAGGACGTCGCGAAGGTCATGCAGGCGTGGTCGAAGCTGTCGCTCGGCCTGCGCATGCTGACGCTGATCGACGTGTCCGGGTCGATGGCCGAGAAGGTCGGGCCGAACGTCAACCGCCTCCAGGCCATCGCGCAGGTGTCGCAGGGCGGGCTCAGCATGATGTCCAACGACACCGAGCTCGGCCAGTGGCTGTTCTCGACGAACATGAACGGCAAGACGCCCTACAAGGAGACGGTGCCGGTCGGCGCCCTCGGCGACCGGATCGGGTCCAACACGCGGCGCGGCCTCGTCCTGTCCACGCTGAACCAGATGAAGCCGAAGCCGGACGGCGACACCGGCCTCTACCGGACGATGCTGGCCGCGTACAAGAGCATGAACGACTCCTACAAGCCGGAGTTCGGCAACTCGATCCTGCTGCTCACCGACGGCAAGAACGACGATCCGGACGGCCCGTCGCTGCAGGACACGCTGAAGCAGCTGAAGGACATGCAGGACCCGAACAAGCCGATCCAGGTGAACATGATCGGTTTCGGCAAGGGCGTGGACCGCGGTGAGCTGGAGCAGATCGCCGAGGCGACGAACGGCAACGTGCAGATCGCCATGACGCCCGGCGAGATCTCCAAGATCTTTCTGAAGATGCTCTCCCGCCGGATCCAGTGATCACCACTCGGTGATCTTCCGGATGCGTCAGGTAGTTCTTGATTTTTCCCTGAAATCCATGTCAACCGGGCGCCGGATTCGGCCGTCAATCTATGTGGAGGCCCGACGGGGAGCGGGGCCGTCGGGCCTCCGACCTTCTTCCCTCCCTGGCCCGTGACGGGGAGGCGGCCGCCGGTCGGACGACCGACCCGGGGCCGGGAGAGCGAACCGCTCCCTCTGAGATCTTCCAGCCCGTCCCCGGCGTCCCGGACGCCCCGGACGTGGATTCCCAGCACAGCCCGCGGGAGGACTTCGTGTCCGGTTGGCCCAGTCTCGACCGCGCCGACGACGAGCGTCTGGCGCGGACGCTGGCGGCAGGCGATCCAAGCGCCCTCATCCAGGTGATGGACCGCTACGCGGCCCGCCTGTACGACTACTGCCACGCACTGCTGCGCGACCAGGACCAGGCGGCGGGCGCGCTCCACGACGCGCTCATCGCCGCCTACGCGCACGTGCCCCGCCTGCGCGAACCCGACCGCTTCCGCGGCTGGGCGTACGCGCTCGTCCGCAACGAGTGCATGCGGCGGCTGCGCGGCCCGGACCGTCCCGCCCAGCGCCACGAGGCGCCCGAGGTCGAGGACGGCTTCCTGGACGACGCGGAGCTCGCCCGGCGCCAGGAGGCCCGGCGGCTCGTCCACGCCGCCCTCTCCGGCCTGCGCGGACGCGAGCGCGAGTCGCTCGACCTCATGCTGCGGCACGGCCTGGACGCCGACGAGATCGGCGGCGTCCTCGGCATGGACGCGGGGCGGGCGGCGGAGCTGACCGCCGAGGCCCGCGCCTTCCTGGACGACTCCCTCGCCGCCGCCTACATCGCCCGGCTGGGACGCGACGACTGCCCCGAGGCCGCGGCGATCGCCGACGACGCCGGATGGCCGCTCCCGCCGCCGGTCGTGGACAGGCTCGTCCACCACATCCGGTCGTGCGGCGTCTGCGGCCCCCGGTGCGACCGCAGCGTCTCGGCGGCGCGGCTCATGCAGGTGCTGCCGGTCGCGATGATGCCGAACGACCTGCGCGGGCTCGTCATGGCGACCGCCACCGACCCGGCGCTGGCGCCCGACCGCGACGCCGTCGCGCACGCGGCCGAGCCGTTCGACGACTGGGGCTGGCCCTCCATGGTCGAACAGGAGCCCGTGCGCGCCGCGCCCGGAGGAGGCGGCGGCCAGCGCGGGGTGTGGGCCGCGCTGGCCGCGGCCGCCGCCGTCATCGTGGTCGTCGCCGCGGCGTACTACCTGATGTCCGGCTCGTCCGGCAAGCCGACGGCGGCGCAGGGGCCCTCGGACACGACGTCGGCGTCCACCGTCTCGCCGTCCTCCCCCGAGGAGTCGCAGGAGCCGTCCGACACTCCGACGCCCACGCGGTCGGCCACCCCGACGCCGACGACCACCTCGCCGACGCCGACCCCGACGAGAACGCGCACGCCGTCGCGCACGCCCCGTCCGACCGCGACCCGTACCCAGCCGAAGCCCGGACGGCTGTCGATCGGCACCTGCACCATCCAGGGCCCGGGCCCGGGGAGCTGCACCATCACCGTGCGGGCCGTCGGCGGGACGGCCACCTGGTCGGTCACGGGCGCGTCCGGCGGGCTCAGCGCCAGCGGCGGCGGCACGCTGCGCAGCGGCCAGGCCGGCTACGCCCGCGTCAGCGGCACCTGCACCCCGCCCGGCGGCTCCGGGACGGTCAGCTTCTCCACCGGGGACGTGCGCACCGTGACGCTGTCCTGCCAGCCGGAGGACGGCGGCCAGGGCCCCGGCTGAGCGTGGAAGTGACCTAGATCACTTGCATGGCGGGAGGGGCGTCCCACAAGGCGATACGGCCACGGGGCGTACCGGATTCGTCACTTAAATCCACCCATATGGGAGAAATTCCAGCAACTTGGTGGCAAGATCAGGCAACCTGAGTCGGCCGACGCGCGTCGGGACTCGTCGGGGGCAGATCGTGAACACCGATTTCGACTGGGAGGGATCCCGTGGCCGGTGAGCCAGGGGCCGCGCAGAATGACGACCTCAGGCTGGCGGACTCGCTGCGAGCCGGGGACGTCATCGCGCTGACCGAGGTCTACGACACCTACGCGCCGTTCCTCTACGACTACTGCCACGGCCTGCTGCGCGACCGCGTCGAGGCGTCGGGGGCCCTGCGCAACGTCGTCATCAGCGCCCGCGAGCACGTGGACCGGCTCACCGAGCCGGCGCGGCTGCGCGGCTGGCTGTACGCGATCGCCCGCAAGGAGTGCATGCGGCGCCGCGACAGCCCGAACCGGCACACCGGGCAGGAGGCCCCGGAGGCCGAGGACGAGTTGACGCAGGAGCAGCTCGCCCGCCGCGAGGAGCGCCGGCTGCTCGCGCACAGCGCGCTCGCCGCGCTCAACGGGCGGCAGCGCGAGGCCATCGACCTGTCGGTCCGCCACGAGCTCGACGAGGTGGACCTGTCCGGCATCTTCGGCATGCCGCTGGAGGAGACGCTCGCCCTGGCGCAGAAGGCCCGCGAGGACCTCGCCGCCGCGCTGCACGCGTCCCTCATCGCGCAGAACCACTGGAAGGACTGCCCGAGCGTCGCGGCGCTGACCGAGTCGTGGCCGCTGTCCCCGCAGACCTCGACGGCGCTCGTCCGGCACGTGGAGAACTGCCCGGTGTGCGGGGCGCGGGAGACGCCGCCGCTGCCGCCGGACCGGCTGCTGTCGGTGCTG
Organism: Actinomadura sp. NPDC048955; assembly: GCF_040649435.1. Classification (NCBI taxonomy): domain Bacteria; kingdom Bacillati; phylum Actinomycetota; class Actinomycetes; order Streptosporangiales; family Thermomonosporaceae; genus Actinomadura; species Actinomadura sp. NPDC048955. The sequence continues at coordinate 171,722 of NZ_JBEZJI010000005.1, read as the reverse complement.
CCGATCGCGGCGATCCCCGCCGACCTGCGGCTGGACGTGCTGACCGCCGCGACCGCCGAGGACCGGGCCGGGAACCGCCGCGCCATCGCCGCCTGGACCGAGCCGTTCGACGAGTACGGCTGGCCGCTCCCCTACCAGCCGACCGCCCCGCGCGCCCGGGACCGCGCGCCCGGACGCCGGCGCGGGCCGCTGCTCGCCGCCGTCGCGGTGGGCGTCGGCGTCCTGGTGCTGCTCGCCGGCGGGATGGCGTGGCTGGGCGGCGGGGACGACCGGTCGAACGCGGCGGCGACCAGCCCCGTGACCCCCGGCGGCAGCACCCCGCCCGGCTCTTCGGCCCCGCCGGAGCCGATCCCGACCGACCCGTCGTCCCCGACGTCGCCGACGGCGTCCCCGACCGAGTCGAAGTCGCCGTCGAAGTCGCCGTCGCCGACGGCGTCCAAGAGCGCGTCGAAGCCCCCGACGACGAGCAGGCCGCCGGCGCCGCCCACGACCAGCGCGCCGCGGCCGCCCAAGCCGGGCACCCTGTCGGTGAGCGGCTGCGACATGGGCAGGAACGACTCCTGCACCGTCACGGTCACCGCCGTGGGCGGCTACGTGAACTGGCAGGTGACCGGCACGTCCGGGCCCGTCAGGGCGGGCGGCTCCGGCCACCTCGACGCGGGGCGGAGCGGCGGCGTGCAGGTGTCGCGCGCCTCCGGATTCTGCTGGGGCAGCCAGACCGGGACGGTGTCGTTCTCCTCCGGCGCCTCGGCGAGGGTCACCTACCGCTGCTGAGCGGGGCGCCTACCAGACCGAGCCCGCGTCGAGCGTGCTGTGGGCGCGCTCCAGCAACAGCGGCACGCCGCCGCCGATCTGGTCGAAGCCCTCGCCGACCGTCGCGTTCTGCAGGTAGCGGGCGTGGATGCCCTCCAGGATGACCGCGAGCTTGAAGCACGCGAACGCGACGTAGAAGTCGAGGTCGGCGAGGTCGAAGCCGGTCAGCTCCGCGTACCGGCCGGCGAACTCGCGGCGCGTGAGGAAGCCGGGCGCGGAGGTGATCGTGGCGCCCACCGGGAGCTGCTCGGCGTCGGCCGCCTCCGCCCAGTAGACGAGCGTCAGCCCGAGGTCCGACAGCGGGTCGCCGAGCGTCGACATCTCCCAGTCGACGACGGCCGCGATCTCCGGGCGCGGCTCCAGCCGGGCCAGCGCGTTGTCGAGCCGGAAGTCGCCGTGGACCAGCCGGGCCGGGGCGTCGGCCGGCAGCCTCTCGGCCAGCCGCGCGACGAGCCGGTCGTACTCCGGCAGGTCACGGGTGGCGCCGGTCGCGCGGACGGCCTCCTGCGAGCTGTCCCACTGCTTGCCCCAGCGCTTGAGCTGGCGCTCCATGTAGCCGCTCGGGCGCCCGAAGTCCCCCAGCCCGACGGCCTCCACGTCGACCGTGTGGATCGCGGCGAGCGCCTCGGCCAGCGCGTCGCTGAGGCCGCGCGCCTGCTCGGGGGTGATGTCGGCGGCGTCCTCCCGGGTGCGCAGGACGCGCCCCTCGACGAAGTCCATGAGGTAGAAGCGGGCGCCGATGACGTCCTCGTCGTCGCAGAAGGCCAGCATCGCCGGCACCGGCACCGCCGTCCCGCGGCCGAGGGCCGACAGCACGCGGTACTCGCGGCCCATGTCGTGCGCCGTCGGCAGGACGTGGCCGAGCGGCGGCCGGCGCAGCACGACGCGGCGGCCGCCGTCCAGGGTGATGCCGTACGTGAGGTTCGACCGCCCGCCCGCGATCAGGTCGATCGCGCTGATCCGTCCCGATCCGGGCAGCTCACGGGCCAGCCAGGCCGCCAGCCGGGGGACGTCGATGCCGGGCACCCCGGCGGGCAGTTCTGCGTCAACGGTCATGAGGCCCTATTAGAACGCGGCTCGGCCAGGGCCGTGAACCCCACCCCCGTACCGCCGCGCCGCCCGTGGTGCCCCGGCCACTTCCGGCCGACTTCCAGCCGGCGGTAATCCGATTTTCAGACTCGGCCCTGACCTGCGCGAACGCGGGGAGCCTCAGCCTCTCTTCCGCCCAGGGTGAGCAACTCGACCGAACCCCCGGGAGGAAAAAGGTGACACAAGGTGGAATGCTCGGACACGCGGGGTGCCCGTCTGCCGCCACAGCCGAAGGAACCGGAACGAACCCGGTCGACCGGACGTCAGCCGCCATCCCGCCACGAGGCGGCGAGCTGGACTTATGAGTCTCGCTGGGCTAAGAGAAGTAACTGAGACCACTCGGGGGTCAAACCGCCCGATTGGGGGGGACGCACCGTGGCAGACGCATGGCTGCCAAGAGCCGGCCGCATACCGGCACCGAACGATGGCGGAGCGTTGCGGGGAGGTGCTCCCCGTGTCGTCTGGTGCGCCGAGGAGCACGACCCGCACCGGGTCTCCGCGCGCTCGGTGGCCGCCGACCTGCTGAAGGAGAACCGCCCGGCCCACCTGGTGTGGCACCCGGGCACCGGCGAGATCGTCCAGCTCCTGCCCATCACCCGCGCGGCCCGGCTGCTCGGCGGCGCCCTCGGGAGGGAGGGCCGCGTCTGCGCGCAGATCATGGTGGTCGGCCAGTCGCGGTCGCCGTTCACCGGTTCGCCGCTCACCGGCGTCGAGGCGATCGTCCAGTGGCTGGACGCGTGGGGCGTCGCGCGGCGCTGGCCCGCCGGCCCCCCGCTGCCGTCGCCGCAGTCCTACCACGCGCAGCGCAGCCGCAGGGACTGGGCGCGCGGCGGGCACTACGGCGCGTCCCAGGTGCCGCTCCTGGACCGTCCCGACCCCGGCGGGATCGACATCCGGCGCATCACAGGGCCCGACACCCCGGTCGCCCCCATTCCGAAGCCCCGCCTTCCCGGCACCCCCACCGGCCCCCGGCTGGTCCCGCCGCGGTCCCGCACGCCCGAGACCGTCCGTCCGGCGCCGAGCGACGCGGCGCCCGCGCGCCCCGGACCGCTGCAGCCCGCGTCGGAGCCCGTCCCGGTCGGCCCCCTGTCCAACTGACGCGCTACCCGGCGAGCGTCCGGACGATCTCGCACCCCTTGCGCAGCTCGGCCAGGGTCGCGGCGGAGCCGTAGCCGATCACCAGGCCCGAGGCGCGCACCGGGCCCATGTGGTGGCGCTCCAGCGTCTCCACCACGACGCCGCGCCGGGCCGCCTCGCCCGCGGCGCGCGCGGCCGCCGCCTCCGGGACGTCCACCACGAGGTGCAGGCCGGCCGTGTCGCCGCGCAGGGGCAGGCCGTCCAGCGCCTGCACCACCACCTCGCGGCGCCGCGCGTACTCCCCGCGCATCCGGCGGACGTATCTGTCCAGGTCACCCCGTTCCAGGAGGAGTCTCAGCGCGTCCTGCGGCACCACGGCGGTGCGGTCGTTCAGCTCCTCCCTCCGGAGCGCCACCTCCGCCACCAGGTCGGGCCGGCCTCCCAGCCAGCCGACGCCCATGTCCGCGGTGAGGATCTTGGCGGTCGTGCCCAGGTAGACGACGACGTCCGGGTCCAGTCCGTAGAGCGCCGGCAGTGGCGCGACGTCGTAGCGGAACTCACCGTCGTAGTCGTCTTCCGCGATGAGCGCCCCGTTGCGCCTCGCCCATGCCAGCAGGGCCTGCCTGCGCGGGACGGGCAGCACGCCGCCCATCGGAAACTGGTGCGACGGCGTCGTGTAGACGATGCGCAGGTCGTCGGGCAGAGCATCGACGACGAGGCCGTGCTCGTCCACAGGGCAGGGGACGAGTTCGGCGCCACGTCCTCTCAGGACCGCACGCGCTCTGCCATAGCCGGGTTCTTCCACACCCACCCGGTCCCCAGGGCGAAGGACGGTCGCGGCAAGCAGATCGAGACCGTTCGTCGCTCCACGCGTGATGAGAAGGCCGTCCAAGGGACAGGTCACGCCGCGACTACGCCTGATGTAGTCGGCGAGTGCCTCCCGTAGGCCGAGCAGACCGTGCGGGTCTTGGCGCTGCTGCGGCGGCATCCCCGCAGCGAGCCGCCATGCCCTGCGCCATGCGGGTGTGTCCAGTGCCCCGATCCAGGCAAGACCGGGCCTCAGGTCGATCTCCTCAGGGGCCGCGGCCCTCTGCGCCGGTTTCGTCTCCAGCTGTGGCCTCGGCATAGGCGCGGCGGCGACACCCTCGGTCACATACGTGCCGGACCCATGCCGCCCTTCCAACCAGCCCTCCGCATAGAGCTGCTCGTACGCCTCCGTCACAACAGTACGGCTGACACCGAGCAGACCGGCAAGGGCCCTACTGGACGGAAGCCGCTCGCCCGCGGCTAGCCGTCCCTCCCCCATGGCGGCGCGCAACTGCGCCACGAGCTGCGCGCTCATCGGCCGCTGAGCGTCCCGCTCCACGGAAAGAGGCAGATCGATCGACAAAGTGGTCACCTGCTATACGCGTCAAGTGGCCATACCCGCCAGGCCACTCGCCTCCTAGCGTAAACGGACATGAACCCGCTCTCCTCAACCGCCCGCACCCGTCTCGGCCGCCTTCCGGAACGCTCCAGCACCGACCGTTCCGTCCTGTACGAGATCCTTGACGACGGCATCATCTGCCACCTCGGCGTCATCGTGGACGGCTCACCCCGCGTCATCCCCACCGGCTACGGCCGCCTGGACGACACCCTCTACCTGCACGGATCCACCGGGGCGAGCAGCCTCAGGGCAGGGCCGTCCCAGGACGTCTGCGTCACCGTCACCCATCTGGACGGCCTCGTCCTGGCCCGCTCCCTGTTCCACCACTCCATCAACTACCGCAGCGCCATCGTCTTCGGGACGCCCCGCCTCGTCGACGACCCAGAAGAGAAGACGACCGGTCTCCGCGTCATCACCGAGCAACTCACCCCGGGCCAGTGGGACGTGGCCCGCCAGCCCAACCGCAAGGAACTCGCAGGCGTCTCCGTCCTGGCGCTCTCCCTGGACGAGGCGTCCGTGAAGGTCCGGCAGGGCCCGCCCGGCGACGAGGAAGAGGACTACGCCCTCGACGTCTGGGCCGGCGTCCTGCCCGTGACCCGGACCTTCGGCGCGCCGGACCCCGACCCCCTCCTGCGCCCCGGCATCCCCATCCCCGGACATATCGCCCGGCGTGTGACCTCCTAATTCGATCGCCCGCGCGGCCCCGCGCAGTCGTTCATGGCCGTAGGGTGAGTGCATGAACGAGCGGCTGGTCTGGATCGACTGCGAGATGACGGGACTCGACCTGCGTGAGGACGCGCTCATCGAGATAGCCGCCCTGGTCACCGACAGCGAGCTCAACATCCTCGACGAGGGCGTCGACGTGATCATCAAACCGCCGCCGGAGTCGATCACCCAGATGACCAAGGTCGTCCGCGACATGCACACCACGTCGGGCCTGCTGGAAGCGCTCCCCGGCGGCGTCACCCTCGCCGAGGCCGAGGACATCGTCCTCAAGTACATCAAGGGCCACGTGAAGGACGCCAAGAAGGCCCCCCTGTGCGGCAACTCCATCGCGACCGACCGCTCGTTCCTCGCCCGCGACATGCCGGCCCTCGACTCCCACCTGCACTACCGCATGGTGGACGTCTCCTCGATCAAGGAGCTGGCCCGGCGCTGGTACCCGCGCGTCTACTTCGCCAGCCCCGAGAAGAAGGGCGGCCACCGCGCCCTCGCCGACATCACCGAGAGCATCCAGGAACTGCGCTACTACCGCGCCGCCGTCTTCGTCCCGCAGCCCGGCCCCGACTCCGACACGGCCCGCGCCATCGCCTCCCAGGTCGCCTCCGGCTGACCCACCCCGAAGAAGCCGCTACACTACTGGGAGCCGGGAGCGATCCCGGCCACGGTGGGTGTAGCTCAGCTGGCAGAGCACTTGGTTGTGGTCCAAGATGTCGGGGGTTCAAGTCCCCTCACTCACCCCAGCGAAAAGCCCTGGTCATCACGAAGATGACCAGGGCTTTTCCGCGTCCTTCGCCACGCTCCCTCTTCGAGATGTCCGATTCTGGGAGCGCTCTGGGAGTGCCGCTGATTTCTAGCACTAGGTTTGGGTCAACCGGCCGCCAGGATCGACGCCCGGGCCAGCGGTTCCAACGGGCCCCGAACTCGAACCTCGGTCGCCGGCAACCTGGACCTGCACTAGCTAACAGACAAGCATCCCCACGGCGTTCCGCCGTGGGGATGCTCCCGTTCCGCGCGGGCGCTAGACCTGGGAGACCGAGTAGATCCAGTACAAGCCATAGACGATCGGCGGCAACGCGCCCATCACAACGGACAGAGCCACGATGACCTTGACGAGCGGACGCGGCTGGGCGTTCTGCGGCCGCAGAACCCAGACGACGAAGGCGATCAAGGAGAAGTAGGCCAGGATCACGAGAACCCCAGGCAACAGCAATACGGGCCCCGTCATAGGGGGCTCCTTTCGTTCTTGGCAGGTGCGATTTGTTCAAGCAAGATCCGCTAACCAGGGCTGGAAGAGTCCCTGGGGGAAGGCGAAACCATAGGCAATGTACACCGGAACCGCAGGCTTAGGGAAACCGCATCACTCGGTTGAGAGTTCACCACACCCGAGACAAGCCCGGCCCAGGAAACACTCTCGAGCGCCCCGCCTCAGTGGCCTACATCTCATCTATCTTGATTGAGAAAATCTATTAGATGACATGTATATATACACAATAGACTCAAGCAAGATTGTCTACAAAGATTATATCTTAATGAGATTCATCTCATAGAATATTATATGAAAAGAGATAGTTTTGTAGTAGATTATCTGATAGCGGATCTTGAAAAGTTAAAGCTAACTTTGGATAGACCCAGCAACCAACCAGCTGACTTCAGCGGGGATCGAGGGAACCCTGCTGACCGCCACAGCGATTGAGAACCAGCCACCACGGGGATTCAGAGC
>NZ_JBEZJI010000005.1:0-164777 GCF_040649435.1 Actinomadura sp. NPDC048955 | reverse complement strand
TACCGACCAGCCACAGTGATTTAGAACCTGGCCAACAACCCAGCCACCAGACAACCCAGCGGTCGAGAACCAGCCCCGCCACCAGACAACCCCGGCATCGCCACACCCACGCTGACCTGCGGAAATAAAGATCAACAGAGTGCGAGGGGGCCGGATATGCGGAGCGGGGTCCCTCCAGGCTTCCACCCCTGGCGAACCCCGCCCGAGACGCACGCACCTGCCAGGTCTAGCTCGCTAGGACAGTAAGCACCCGAACTATCTGGAGCCTTCCTAGGGTTCTTCTGTGAAGGTGTCTTCTGGGACGTACCAGGGCTAAGGGGACGCGCCGGATACAACCTAGCAAAACCGACCACAGTAACGAGTTAGAGGAGCAGCAACTCGGCTACCGTGACCAGTCACGTCCTAGCGGTGGGAGATTGCGACAGCGAGGCGGGGCGCTCCATATGGCCGCGCCCGGCCGAGTGGCTAGTCTAAAGCGTCCGCCTACCACCGCTCAGCAGCTCGTCTAGCGCGGGAACGTCCGAACTGGTGGAAAAGCGGGCCCGCGCTCGGATTGATTCATCCCAGAGGAGTTGGAGCCTTGCCAGCAAGGCTTCCCGCATCTCTAGGGTCACGTGCGCGTAGGTGCCACGCATGCCGGGTACCTCGTGGCCCATCCGCTCGGATTGCAGCACGTAGGGAATGCCCCCGTTGTCCATCCACGGCTGGTGACCATGACGGAGTCCGTGGGGCGTTAGGCCAAGGCAGAGCGGCAGCCAGCACGCGAGCGGTTCATCCTCGGCCGGTAGCTTCCCCGATCCGGGGCACTCAGCGCCGACCGCTCTGTGGCTGATGAGAGTGCCGTCGATACGAAGAAGTTGGTTCCGGCTGCACTCCGAGCACCGTCCACGTCCTTCTCTGCTGACCAGCCGAGTGAATCCGCGGCCAGCTGGCGGGGAGAACGGCTCTCCAGGCACGGCCGCCGGCCAGGGCGGGACGGGCTTTCCTGGCCACCCCTCCCTCGCAGCCACCAGCACCGGCATGGCGGGCTTGGGGGCACGTTTCGGATACCAGCCGTCAGCGGCGGGCCTGAATACCCGGTCGCTGTAGTTAGAACGTCGGAAGTGCGTGCGCTTCGGGGTCAGGAAGAGGTACCGGCCGCCACGACACCAAGGATCTTCCGTGCCGTGGCATGTACAGCTGCGAGACATCGCACGCTGGCGGGCCAACAAGTCGTCGAGGAACGGCGGGACGTCTAGGGTTCGCATGGACCCGTCCTTGGGGCGACCCCGATAGAACCTGCCGTTCAGCTCGTACAGCTTCCAGTGGATATCGACTTCGCCGGGGCGGACACGTTCGGGCGGTAGACCCAGCAGCTCACCCCAGCGGGCGCCGGTGAACGCTGCGGTGACGACCATCACGAAATCGGTGTCCGATCCGGTGAGCAGCGCGCACCGTTCGGCGAGCAACAGAGCTTGCAGCGGCGTCGCCCAGGCTTTCTGGGTGCGCTCTGCTTCGGCGATGCGCCGCTGTCCCTTGCGGCCTTTGCCTCGGCGGCGGGCGGCCGGGTTGGCTTGGATGTAGCGCGGGATGGCGTCGTTCAGCATGTTAGTGAGGGTCGACCGGGCTTCCCGAGCCGTCCGTTTGCTGACCGGTAGTCGCTTCTCCCAGATGGCGATCTCTTCGCGTTCCAGGGAGTGTAGCTCGCGGTCACCGAACGTCGGGAGGATGTGCACCTCGATGTAGTACCGGTAGTTGTCGAGGGTGTTGGGTTCGAGGTCCAGCGCTGGGAACCAGGTGTTCGCCCACTCGGTGAGCGTGATCTTTCCTGCCCGCGGGTCCACGTAGGTGTTGTTCCGGATGGCCGCTTCCTGGTCCCGGCCGTAGTTCTCAGCGTCCTTCTTGGTGTGGAACCCGGGCTTGGACTCCAGATGCCCGTCAGGTCCGCGCCACCGGGCGCGCCACAGGTTGCCGCGCTTCTCGGCGTATGCCAACGCAGTTCCTCTCGTTCAGGGTCAGCTTTGTCGTTCGGGTCAGGTCGTCTTTCTGGCGGCGGGTCGCGGACGCAGCGGCATGAATCCGCCTGTGTGGGCGGCGGGTCGAGCGGTGCGGCGTCGAGGCCGTCGGCCAGTTGCGGGTGCGACCGGTGTCACCAGTGCCCCTCGTTCGTTCAGGCGCACGATCTCGGCCAAGTGCGCGTCGGTGAAGCGGTAGGCGCCGCCGAGCATGGTGAAGGGGATTTGACGGGCTGCGGCACGTCGTTCCAGCCAGCTGACTTTGACGCGCAGGATCTCGGCGGCCTCTTCCTTGGTGTGGATCCGGATCTCGTCACGGTTCTGCTGAACGGCGTGCACCTGGGGGCCGGATGCGGGCATGGTGCTGTTGCCTCCTAGTGAGGTGGTGCCCCGGCGGGTGTGCTTGGTGGTGTGTCCGCCGGGGCCGTTCGAATGTGGTGAGTGAGGGACGGCCGCCCCTGGGAAGGTGGGGGCGGCCGTTGCGCTGTTGTGGGAGGAGCTGAAACATCTCCCCATCTCCGCATCTCCGCACTGTGGGTCGTGACCTGCGGTGATGGGTGCGGAGATGGTCGGGGCGGTGCCGGTGCCATCTCCGCAATCGGGGTCTATCTCCGCAGCGGGTGCGGAGATGCGGAGATGGGTTTCTGCTGCGGTGGGCTATCTCCGCAACCAATCACCGCAGGTAGAAGGGTGTTTCTGCGGAGATGCGGAGATGCGGAGATGTTTCAGCGCTCTTCCGGGTCATCGTCGCCGCGGTGTTCGACCCAGAACATGTTGCGGTCGCCGCGGTGGTTCTTGGCGGAGCGGATGACGTAGTCGCCGCGCCAGCGTCCGATCTGGCCGGTCAGCAGTTTTCCCAGGCCCAGCGCGTTGGGCAGGCGTCCGGCGGGTGTGGTGATGAACTGGCCGTCCCACCGGTCGTGTTCGTCCAGGCCGACCCGTTCGGGTTCGCCGGAGCGGCGGAGTTCGGCGGCGGTCATGCGGTCGGTGCCGTGCAGGTCGTGCCAGCAGGCCATGAAGGCATGCCAACGGCTCTCGTCCTCGTCGATGCCGCGGACGTCGGCGGCGTTGGCGAGGAACTCGTCGATTCCGTGGTGGGCGAGGAATCCGCCGAGGGCTTGGGCCCACGGGGTGAACTGCCGCATCGAGACGGTGTCGGCTCGCGGCGCTCCGTTCCCGGTCCAGTCCAGGACCAGGACTAGGAGGTGCCACAGCACGGTGAGTTGGTTGCGGGGGTCGGTGATCCACTGGTCCAGGTGCGGGATTCCGAACCGGGATTGGTCGCGTTGCTCGGGCCGGGGCATGTTGGGGTCGAGGTGAACGCGGACGGTGCGGGAGGCCATGTCTCCACCGACCTGGAGGTTGTTTCCGGTGGCCATCCAGAGCCGGTCGTTGACGGTGGCGACGTTGCGGGACGCGCCCAGCTGGCGGTCGGACCACACGCCGGCGGTGACGAGCAGGGCCAGGGTGGCCGAGTCGATGACGGTGCCTTCGGCCAGGTTGTCCCACACCACGACACCGACCTGTTCGGCGAACACGGCGGTGATGGACTTGCGGAGTTCCTCCTCGGTGTAGGCCCAGGGGATGACGCGCTGCCCGTACAGCATGCCCGGCCCACCGGTCAGGATGGACTTGCCGGACGCGGGCATGGTCGCGTCGATCAGCGCGAACGGGGTCAGAGACCGGGTGAAGTGCCGCAGGATCGGGGTGACCAGCAGCGCCAGGTAGTTGGCACGGTCGGCCGCGCTGGACCAGGGGAAGTCGCGCAGGAACCGGTTCAGCACGAAGTCGCGGGCGTCCGCCACCTGCTGGGCGGTTGGCCGGTCGGGGACCGGCGGCAGCGTCACCTTGGACGCCAGATACAGGCCGGTGGCCGGGTCATAGCCGGGCTTCTGGAGCAGGGTGCCGTCTCTGCGGAGCACGGGGGCACCGATGACGCCGTGCAGCGGCGCCAGGCCGGGCCAGGTCTTCCCGGCCAGGACCGAGGACAGGATCTCGCGGGGCGGGGTGACCTCCTCCTCGTAGAACTCCACCTCTTCCTTGCCCTGGCCGCTCCTGCGAGTCCGGAGCCGGTAGACGTAGGCGTGTTCGGCCAGCAAACCCGCAAGGGTGGCCGGGGTGACCGGGCTGGCGGTCACCGGCAGCGGCGAGTCCTCGTCGGCCGCCGGAGACGTCTGCCCGCCCGAGACGGTCTCCATGTGGACCAGGGACCCGGCCGAGACGTAGGTGTCGGGCAGGGCGCCGTTAGCGAGTTCGGACTTCAGCACGCGGATGGTCTCGGGGCCGGATCCGACTTGCAGGTGCGGCTTGGTCGTCATGCGGGGACGCTCCTGGGGCGTTGAGTGCCGGCACGGAACCCGGACCGGACGGTCCGGCGGGAAGGCATGAGAGCCAGCCCGGCGCGCACGGCGGCAGCGGTCAGCAGTTGCTCGGTGTCGTCGGGGTCAAGGGCGCCCCCGGCCACCAGCTGGCCGAGAGCGACGGCGGCGCCGTACAAGATGGCGTTGCGGCGCCCCTCGGGGGCGTCGGCAATCGCGTTCAGGCTGGCGGTGATCGCCTTGTTCAGGTAGGCGCCGCGGTTGCCGGTCGCCAGGCGCACCGTGACCGGCTCTTGCGGCGGCAGCGGCGCGGGCCGGAGCCGTTCGGCGAGCCAGCCGGGCAGCGGCGCCGGGGCCGGGGTGTGGATCGGGTCATAGGTGCCGGCGCCGTCCGGGAGGTCGACGTAGGAGCCGGGGCCGACGACGTATCCGCCGTCGCTGCGGGTGTCGACCTTCCACCCCAGCCCGTTGCCGCGGTCATCGGAGGTGTTGGTCAGCCGGATGCCGTCCGGGGCCGTGAAGTACAGGTGAGACCCGCCGCGCCGGGTGCGGACGTGAAAGGTCTCCAGCGGCATCGGCTGTCCGGCCTGTTCGCACACCATGGCGAACACGTCGGCACCGTCGTTGACGCCGGGCACCGCCCACCGGGGCGGCGGGTGCTCGCCGGGCTTGGGCATGTCCAGGTCGATCACCAGCAGGCGGGAGGGCCCGCACGCAATCCCGATGTTGTAGGGGCGGCGGGCCCAGATGCGTCGGATCACCTCGGGATCGGTGGTGGCGACCTTGGTCCACCGCACGCCGTGGGGCGGCTCTTTGTCGCGGGGGGCCAGTGGGAAGACGTGCCAGCCGCGGGCGGCGGCGGCCAGCGCGTAGCGGACCAGCAGGCCGGGGGGGCGGTGGTTGGAGGTTGGTCATGCTGGGCTCCACTCGGGTGATATCGGCAGCGGCGTGGGTTATGCCGCGCCGCCCATCGCGAGTTGCAGCGGCCCGGTGGTCAGGTCCCGGTGCCACCGGTCGATGTCGGCTAGGAGTTCGCCCCGCCACAGCCCTGCCCACACTGGGCAGTTTGCGCAGTTGCCGTCACCGGTCACGCCGTGGTGGCAGCCGGGCAGGCGGAGGTTGCGACGCCGGGCGAGCGCGGACCACGCCATGCTGTCGGTACTGATCAGCGCGTCTATCCGGCCGATCTCGGCCAGGGCACGCAGGATGCGCAGGATGGCGCGGGCGTGGACGCCGAACCCGTGCATCCGTAGGCCCGCCTTGGCCAGCGTCGCGAAGATCGCCGCGCCGGTCGGGGTGTCGCCGCGGCGGCAGACTGACCCGACGCCCACCAGTGGCTCGGCGCGCAGGTCGATGCCGTGGGCGTCGTACAACTCAACGCAACGCTCGTACTCGTGGACCTCCCATCCCTGAACGACGGGGATGATCGGCAACTCCGGTGCGAGGGTTCGCAGGGTGAGGTAGTTCTCGACAGTGAGCCGCTGGTGTTCGGCGACCGACAGCCCAGTTCCGGCGTAGACCTCAGGACCGCGCCGCCCGCCAGTGATGATCTCGGGCTCGCACATCCAATCCTGCGGAGAAGCCCAGATGAGACGGCCCGACTCGGCGGTGTAGCGGCGAAGGAACCTCACGTACTGCGCAGGGGTGACCGGCCACTCCCCGTACTTGGACACGAGCGTGAACCCGCCCGAGTCCATCGCGGCGTCGGTCAGCGCAGGCGGCAGGTTACGGACCTGGCCCATCGTGGTGAACGACGGGAACGCGGGCCAGTCGATGGCGTAGGGCTCTGTCCGGCGGGTCCCGAAGACCCATGCTGGGGCAGGAACGCCCGTCCAGAACAGCGGCGCCGGGGCGGCGGGCACGGTCATGCGGCTTCACCGCCCAGCCCCAGGGTGCCAGCCGTGTCCGGGGCAGTGTCTGGCGCGGCGGCGCGTCGCATGGCGGTCTCGGCGCACGTCTTGTGGCAAGGGCGGCCGTTGTCGTCGCGGCAGAACGCGCCGTGGCCGCAGTGCACGCACGGCAGGCGGCGGCCGCCGCCCCAGTGCGCGGCGGAGTGCCAGTTCAGGCCGTTGCCGACGCGGTCCATGCGGCCCCCTCACCGGCGGGGGCGGTCAGAGCTGCCTCGCATCCGTCGCAGCCGCACGTCCAGTTGACGCCGTGCTCGGGGCAGGCAGCGTTATCTATCGACGCGCGTTGGACGGGGGCAGCATCCGCGGACGGGGCGGTAGTCGGGCGAGGAGACTGCTCGCGGGTGCCGGTCAGGCCCCACCGCTCGCGGATCTCGGCGGACCTGGTGGGGGCGAGCGGCTCCCAGCCGGTGGCGTCCGGCGCGGTCATCGACGGCCCCGGCGCTTGTGCTCGTTTTGGGCGTAGGGGCGGCGGGCGAAGACGCGGTACTCGCGGCCCTTGCCGCCGCATCGGTCGCAGGCCCGGTAGGCGTGGCTGAACAGGGCGCCGCGGTGGCGGCCCGCGCCGTTGCAGCGGGGGCAGTTCTTGTAGGGGTGGATGCGGATGGAGATCGCGTAGCCGAGGCCGTAGACGGCGGCGGCGAGGATCAGCAGCAGCCACCCGCGCCCGCCGCCGTCGTCCTGGGGGGCGGTGTCGGCGGCGAGCGGGGCGAGCGAGTGGAGCGCGGACAGCGGCATGGACGGGTGCCTTCCAGATGGGTACGGGCATGCGAAACACCCCCCGGGCAGCGCGGCGTGTGGCCGTGCCGTCCGGGGGTGCGGGCCCGCAGGTTGGTTACGGAGTGTGAGAGCCGTTTTGGCTCTCTCGGTTTTGGCTCTCTTGGCTCGTTGACCCCTCTTTAGGGGGCGGTGGATCCAAGTGGTAGAGCCGAGTCGTGGTCCAAGTCGTGGACCAAGTCGGCCCCGGTTTGGTCACTGTGCGTGGTTATCGGGGTGGTGGTCGGGGAGGTAGTAGCGGGCGGCTTTGGTGCTGCCGTGTCGGGTGATCAGGTCGTGGCTACGCATGGCGGCCAGCCACTTCTTGACGGTGCTCTCGGGCTTGTCCAGGGCGGTCACCAGTTCGTCGCGGCGGGCTCCGTCCGGGCCGCGTTCGGTGAGCAGGGCCAGGATGGTGCGGGCGGCGTCGTCGGGGACCTTGATGGACTGGTTGGCCTTGACCAGGTCGGCCAGCGGGATGCCCTGCTTGGGCGGTTCGGGCATGTCGCGCAGCCGGGCTTCCACTTCGGCCACCAACTCACCGGCGAGCCGGTCCACAGCGTCATGGTCGCCCGGATCCACCCCGAACCCATCCCCGCTGGTTGCGGGCCGGGCGGCGGTGGGGCCGGGGTCATCGTGGCCGGGCGTGTGTCCGCCCGACCCGCCATCGGACCGGCCGCCGGTGTGGGCGGGGGTACGGCGCCGGTCGGCGTAGCCGGGCAGCTTGGCGGCGATGGCCGGTTCCAGGGTGGCGACCGGCGCGCCGCGGCGCTTGGCAAGGTCTTTGACGGTGTCCAGGTCGGACAGGTCGCGGACGCGTCCGGCGGTCCAGGTGTTCTCACCGTCCACCACCAGCGCGACGCCTTTCACGCCGCGGGCGTAGGTGGCCATGTTGGGCATGCCGGCGGCTTCCCAGTCCTCGATGGCGTTGCCCATCTCGCTGGCGCGCTTCATCCGCAGCACGATGCGGTAGTCGGCGTTGGCGTTGGGGTCTTTGGATCCGGTGTACTGCTGGACGCCACGCTGTGAGGCGGTCAGCAGGATCACCCCGGCCGAGCGGCCCCGCCGCCAGATGTGTTCCACCAGCGGTTTGGCCTCGTAAGCGATGGGTGAGTGCATCCCGGTGAGGGTGTCCAACTCATCGGCGAACACCAGGATGACCGGCTCGGTGGGGCTGGGGGTGTGGTTCTTGCCGCCGGAGGCGTCGGAGCGCTCATCGATCACCGTGCACGCCCACCGCAGCCGCTCCAGCGCCTCGTCCTGTTCGCCGATACCGGCGGCGGCGTCCAGGGTCGGGCCCCAGAACCGGGCAATGGTGCCCTTGCCCAGGTCGATGCCCCACACCAGCACATCGGCGCAGACGGTGGCCTGTTCGATCAGGTTGTTGTAGAAGGTGGTCTTTCCGGAGCCGGTCGGCGCCACGATGAACGCGTGATGCCCGCCCTCGTGGTCGAAGAGGGTGACCGACATGTCGTCGCCGGAGTCGGGCTCCGCGCCGACCACCAGCGGCATCCCCTTGATCGACCGCCCGGCGGCGGCGATCTCCTCCCTGGAGGCGGGCACGGTGGCGCGGTCGGGGTGGGCAGGCATCGCCGGGTGCAGCACGGGCCCGGCCCAGGGGTCCGTCATCTGGACCAGGACGCGGATGATCCCGGCGTGCTTGTCGTCGGTGGTGATGCGGACCCGTTCGGCGGGCAGTCCGATCTGCGCGGCGATGTCTTCGGCCAGTCCCCTGCCGTTCCCGGCCAGCTGGCTGGCGCGCTTGTTGGTGGCGCGGACATCGACGCGGAACCGGACCCCGAGCCGGGTGTCGTCCATGCCGACCAGGCGGGAGCCTTCCAGCCCGGCGGCGGTGGCCAGCTCATCCCACCTGAGTTGCTCGCGGGCCCATGCGCGCCGCTGTTTCAGCACGTCGGACCAGGTGTAGGCCGACCACGTCACCGACGCCGAGACGGTGTAGGCCAGCAGAGTATGCAGGTTCACGATGCCCAGTTGGGCGGCGGTGGCCAGCCACGCGGGGATCCCGGCGGCGGTCGCGGCGACGGTGGCCGAGTAGCGGGGGCTGGCGTGCTTTTTGTGGGTGCCGACCCAGGCAGCCAGCGCCGCCGGGGGCGCGAACGCCCCCAGCATGAGCGGGTCAGCCCCGGCCTGGTGGCCGATCTCGCCGAGCGGATACAGCACGGCCAGGGCGTTGGCCAGGCCGCGGGTGTCGGGCGAGCGCGCCACCCATCGGCCATATCCGCGTACAGCGGTCAGCGCGACGGTCCCGACAGTGGGCCCCTCACGGCGGGTGCGGTTGCGGTGGGCGGCGTCCCGCCAGCTGGTGGCGGAACGGTGCTGACGGGTGCGGCGCACCATCGAGGCAGCCTCCTCCAGGGTCGAGAAAGGGGCACGGCCCCGACCGGGTGGCCGGGGCCGTGCGAGACACAGCAGGAACACGGACGGGAGCGGGCGGGACCACAGCGGGGGCGCGGCCCCGCCTGGTCAGGCGGCGTCTTCGCCGGTGAACTTCATCCCGCGCGCGGCGATCTCGCGGGGCTCCTCGAACAGGTCGGCGAAGGTGGACGCGGCGCGGTTGACCGCGGTGGCGGCCTCTCCGACGCCTTCGGAGACGGCGTCCAGCGGCGCGGTGACCTGGGAGGGCAGGCCGAGCCCGGACACGTCGGCGGCCCATTCCTCCACCTGCTTGGAGAAGGACCGCAGCGCGTCTGCCAGGGTCACGCAGGTCTCCAGAAACTCGGCGTCGGTGGTCGGCTTCTCCAGGTCGATGCGGAAACCCGAACGGCTGGTCATGGTCCTCCTTGCGGTCGCGGCGGTCTCGCCGGTGGTAGGCCCGCCGGTCCCGCCGCGGCCGGTGGGGCCGGTGGCAGGGTTGCGGGGCTTGAGCGTGTAGAGGTCGTCGTCGTGAACGACCGAGCCGAAGAACGGGTCGGGAACGCGGGGGTCACCCGGCGCGGAGCCCGCCGCCGGCCCCGGCGGGGGCAGAGGTGCGGGCCCTGGCTGGCGCTGGGGCGGGTGGCCCCATGCCGGCGGCGGGCCAGCGGGGCCCGGGGCGCCGTGGCCCGGGGCGGGCCGGTCGGGCTGGACGCGCCGGACCGGCGGGGTAGTGCCGGCCGGGTCGTCGCTGGTGGCTCGCTTGTTCCAGCGGCGTTCGGCGATCTTCACCGCGGCGTTGCGGGTCTTGCGGGCGGTGGCGGCGAACGCGGCGCCGGTCTTGTCCCCGGCGCGGCCGGAGTAGTGCACGATCGCGGTCTTGGGCGACTTCCAGCCGGTGGCCTTGTAGGCCGAGGTGCCCGCATTGCGGACGGCGTCCCGGCCGGTCTTGGTGCCGCCGGTCAGGACCAGGAACATCACGGCACCGCCGATGATGGGATCGACCATGGGCGATCACTCCCGCACGGTCAGGCCGCGGACGTGCCCGTCCGGGGTGAGGGCGAACCGGTGCCCCTCGCGGCACCGCCACATCTCCACCCCGCCGGGCCCGGCCGCCCCGGCTCCGTCCCCGCTGTCGGGGCTGGAGTCGGTGGTGGTGGCCGGGTCGCCGCACACCGGGCACACCGGACCGTCCCCCGCCCCCTCCGGCTCCGTGCAGGCCGCGCGGGCGGTGTGGACGGTGGGGGCGTTGGTTCGGGGCTGGGGGGCGGTGGCGGCGCTGATCGCGGTGAAGGCGATCGGCAGGCCGGTGAAGGTCAGGGCCGCCACCAGCCACGGCGCGCCGAGCCACACGTGCATGAGCACGATCGCGGCGCCGTACATGGCCAGGTCGGCCGGGCCGGGGCGGTGCTTCCACATGTGGGCACCGAACCGGCGGGCCCGCGGCCAGGCGCCAGGGGTGAACAGCAGCATCCCGGCCGAGGCGTTCCCGGCCGCGCCCTTGACGTTGGAGCCCAGGTTGCCCAGCCAGGTCGAGATCTGGCCCTTGAACACCAACTGGTCCAGCAGCAGCACGAACGCGCCGGACGCGGCGAACTCCCAGCCCTTGAGCGACCGGGTCTTGAACCCGACGATGACCACTCCGGTCAGGAACGCGAACACGATCCACTTGCCGACTTCCATGAGTTGGAATCCCTTCGAGTGCAGACAGAACAGGGCATGAGCAGGCCGCCCCGGGGCGCAGGGAAGCGACCCAGGGCGGCGACGGACAAAGGAGGGATAGGGAGGGAGGGCCCCGGCGGCGGGCGTCTGGTGCCGGGGCGGGGACTCAGACGGTGGCGGCGCGCGGAGCGGCCGGGGTCTCGCGCAGCTCTTGGTAGCGGGCCGCGACCCAGCCCACCGACCAGCCGCACCGCTCGGCGGCGTTGCGCACCGACATGCCGGCGTCGTAGGCCGCGGCCACCACCTGGCGGGCCCGGTCCTCGGGCAGCTTGCCGGTGGCCGGGCCAGCCGACAGCAGCGCGCGCCGTTCACGCTCGGCCGCTTCGGCGGCCTGCCGCTCGGCCTGGAGGCGGGTGTGTTCACGCTCGCGTTCACGCCGCTCGGCTTCGGCCTGCTGCCGCTGGCGTTCACGGTCGGCGCGTTCACGTTCCTGTTCGGCGCGTTCACGCTCGGCGCGCCGCTGGCGTTCGGCGGCTTCGGCGCGCTGGCGTTCCTCACTCTCGTCGCGCTCGCGGCGCTCGGCGTCCTGACGCGCCAGGGCGGCCTCGTGCTCGCGTTCCTCGCGGGCCAGTTGCGCCTGACGCTCGCGTTCCTCACAGGCCCGCTGACGCTCGGCCTCAACACGCGCGGCGGCGGCGTGCTCGCGGGCGGTCAGCGCTTTGGTGATGGCCCGCCGGTAGGCCAGCCCAGTTTCGGCGGTCACGATCAACAGCAGCGGCGCCACCGCGTGCACCGCCACCCCGACCATGTCCCTGTCCAGGGCCGATTCGGCGATGTTGAGCGACAGCGTCATGGTGCCGGTCATCCACCGCAGCGCGGCGGGCCACCGGCCGCCGTCCTGGCCCAGGCGGGCCAGGACCGAGTCAAGCCGGACCACGATCACCACAGCGGCGTCCACCACCAGCGGCAGAATCGGCGCCGTCCAGTCCCAACGGTCGGGGGTGTGGGCCCGCATCAGCGGAGTGACCGTCAGCACCGAGTAGAGCATGGCGCCGAACACGATCAACCACGTCCCCGCCGACAACGCACGCTCAGCCGAACGGATCTGATCGGCGTTCACCGGACCGCGAATCGCGCCGGGATCCGGCGTGAACAGGGCACCGTCGGCCGTGAACGGCTCGCGGTCGGCCGTGAACGGGGCGGAGGTGCGGGGTGAACGCGTCCCGGCGGGTTCGGGGCCGGTGTTCACCCGGGCAGGGGACGTCGGGGCGGCGTTCATGGAAACGGTCTCCTTTCACCGCACCGCCCCCGAGCCGGGGCGGCTCGGGGGCGGTGCGGGACGGGTCGGTCAGGGGCGCGGGCCCCGCGGACGCCTCACTCGCGTGAGGTCTGATCACCGGGCGGCATGCGCTCACCGGACGGGGCGCGGGAACCGGTTAAGGCGGTGTGCCGCGGGCCGGGCGTGTGCCGCAACCGCTTGTGCAGGGCACTGAACGCGGCCAGCGCGGCAAGCCCAGCCAGCATCACCGCGGCGGCCGGGTCGACCGCGGTGAGGTGGGTCAGGACCAGCCACACCGCCCCGGCGGCGATACCGGCGAGCATGACCACGTCGATCAGCCCGAGCCGGGCCAGGATCTCCCGGGGGCTCATGCCACCACCCCGAACCCGCCGGGCCCCGCCGCCGTGTCCGGCTCGGCGGGCCCGGCCGGGTAGTCGGCGGGATGGGACGCCAGTTCCTCCAGCGGCACCCAGTACGCGCCCCACACGCCGGTGGCCGGGTCGGGCTCGGTGCCGTCGTAGACCAGCGCCCACGGCTGGTGGCAGGCCGGATCGTGCACCCAGCCCAGCACCACCAGCGGCGTCGTGCCCCCGATGAAGTCGTCGTACCAGACCAGCGAGCCGGGCGCGTACCAGCGCCGCACGATCCGCCGACCCGCCCCCGGCCCGGTGCCGCGGGCCAGTTCGTAGCGATCGGCGAGCCACTGCCGCGCGTCGCCGCACATCCCGACAACCGCGGTCAGCGCCAGCGCCACCAGCAGCGCCGTAGCGGCCTGCCGGGGCGGGACCTGCGCGAGGACCGGCGCGGCCAGCGCCGCACCGATCAGGACGAACCCGACCGCGAACGCGATACGGGTCAAGGTGCGGCGGCGGTCGGCGTCGCGCAGGGCCGCCAGGTCGTCGGCATCGGGGCCGCCGGGGGCGGGGGCGGGGAAGAACGGGACGGGTTCGGGCATGGGACAACTCCTCTGCTGAGAAAGGGGAAGCAGGAAGGGACGGAGGTCAGGCGGCCCAGAGGTCGCCGGCGTCGCCGATACGGCGGGCCTGGTGGGCCAGGGTGCGGGCGGTGCTGCCGGACACGTGCAGACGGGCCGCGATGGTGTTCGCGCCGCCGCCGGCGGCCAGGATGCGGGCCGCGGCCAGCACGCGTTCGGTGTGGGTGAGAGCGACCGGGCGGGTACCGCTCGCGGCGATCTCGATCGCGATCGGGTCCACAATCCCGTCCTCGGGCAGCATCAGCGGCCCGGCACCGGTGCCGGTGGCGGCCGGAGCGTCGGCGGGGCGGGTGGCGGTCAGGTCAACGCTCATAGCAGGCGTCCTTGTCGAGTCGAAGGAAAGAGGCAAAGGCCGGGCCCGCCGCGGTCGCGGCGGGCCCGGAAAGAGGAGAGGGGCGGCGGGGTGCGGTCAGGCGGCGTCGCGTTCCCAGTCGCTGGCGCACTCCAGGCAGCAGCCCAGCCGCCGGGGCAGCACGTAACCCACGTCGGTGCGGCAGCGCGGGCACGTGCGCCGCGCGGCCAGCGCTTTGGCCAGCGCGGCGCGCTGAGCGGGACTCGGGGTGCGCTTGGGCAGCGCACGCCGCCGGTCGTACAGGTAAGCCACCCCCTGGCCGCGCCACCGGTGCCACAGCACTTGCGCCACCACGTAGCCGCCGGGCCGGAGCCCGGCGGCGGCGAGCTGGCGGCGCGTGGCCAGGTGCGGCGGCGCCTGCCGCCACGGATAGGTGGGGATCCCGTACCGGTCCCCGCACGGGTCCCAGAACCGCGCCGAGCTACGGCGTGCCATCGGCGGGGTGCCCGCTCGTCGGCGGGCTCGTGTGACCGGCGGCCGGGGTCCAGCGGTGTCCGCACCCGCACCGGTACCGCCCGTCGGGCAGTACCCGAACGCTGCGGACACTTCCGCAGTTGGAACACCCGTCCGTCACGCCAGTCGTGGCCGGGTGGGCAGGACCGATCGGGATGTGGCGCGGGCCGGTCGCGACCGGCATCGCCTTCAGAGTCGTCATCGCGCGCAGCGCTCCCTCCTCCCCCTCCCGGGGGTCGGATGACGAGGGTCCGGGCGTCTGGCACCGGGTGAGACGGCCCCGCCCCACCGCGAACCTGTCGCAGCGGGACGGGGCCGCCCGGACTCGATGTCAACGGCGGCGAGTGCAGGTGAAGTGGGTCAGCGTCCGCCGGGGCAGTTGCCGGTGCCGTTGCACACGCCGCACCTCTTGCCGCCGGGGTAGGTTCCGCCACCGCCGCACATGTGGCAGGCCTGAGCGGTCACCGTGGTCCAGGCGTGGCGGAGGAATCGAAGGTGCTGCATGATGGGACTTCCTTCCTGTTGGGAGGGGCCCGGGACGTCACTGCTTGCCGGCGTCGGCGTCCCGGGTCTTGGGGGAACTCTGCGGGGCCCTAGCCTTCGGCCGGGCCGGTCAACACGACGTCGATGTAGCGGCGCACGCCGCTGTCACGCTGGTTCGGGTAGGGGGCTGAAACCTCACCGACCGCGCAGCGGTCGCCGGGCTAGTCAGTCAGCAGGTCGGCCAGCGCGGTCACGTCGCCGACGTCGCCGGACAGGCGCACCTTGACCAGCCGGGGCCGGTGCCCGCTCACCGGGCGGCCCCGATCGGCGCGGTGTCCAGCGTCCGGATGATCGGCGACAGTCGCGCTTCCAGCGCGGCGGCCAGCCGCTTCACCGCCCGCTTGGCGTCGCGGACATCCAGGTCAGGGGCGTACAGGGGGCGCCACAGGTCAGCGGTCGAGATCGTGAACAGCACCAGGGTGCTGGTCAGCATCGCCGGGCACCGAGCCACCGCGTCGTCGTAGGGCTCGCAGTAGCCGCCGTTCCAGCGGTCCCACTCGGCGAACCCCCGAACGCCGGCCAGCGCGGCGGGGCGGGGAACCGCCAACTGAACGCGGGCGATCAGCGAACCGTCGTGCTCGCTGGCAGTGAAGGCCACCGACTGGACGCGTTCGGCCGTCCAGTCCAGGTAGGGCGGCGACATGACCGGGGACGTGGCGACCTCCCACGCCGCCCGCGAGAACACGGCCGGGTCAGCGGTCACCTGCTCACCCCAGTCGGCGAACCGGCCGATGTTCTGGCGAAGGTAGGCGCCGTACCGGCTCACCCCATCCGACGCCCGCTCACGGTCATCGATGTCATGGAATCGGAACATCACCTGTCGATCACTTCCGTTTGGTCGTATCGGACAAAGCAGAAGCGCCCCGGCCTGACGCAGGCCGGGGCGCAACGAGTCGAGAGAGAGTCAGCTGGCAGCGACCTGGACCAAAGCCCGCGGGACGGGCGGCTTAGGCCGGGGGATCACTCGCGTGGAGCGGCGACGGTCAGCCTCCCGGCTCCCGTCGGCGAGCCGTCCCCGCCACTCATCGACAGAGAGGTCGACACGCACCCGCTGCCCGCTTCCAGGACACCGCGGGGGTGATGGGCGGAACTCCGCCGGCCAGGCGTCCGCGCCTGGCACATGCGGGCCACGATGCGCGGTGACCATGCCCCGCTTGATCGACTTCCACTTACCGCACCCGGGACACACCACCAGCGCGCAACTGCGCTCGGAAAGACTGATCAGGTTCGGAGGCAACTTGCTGACGAGAATGACCGGCTGTCCGTTATGCCTCATAGGGCAGGGCCCTCCAGATGTTGGCGCTTGCCTTCCCCACCCCGTACGGGGACCGACGTGTCCAGATCGGACCGCCGTTCCGCACAGGACAGGCAGCGCAAGCGCTGCAAGCATTGGGTGGCATCACCTGATCAGTGCCGGTCCAGGGACCTCGTGATTCGTCAACCCGGACACTCCAGGGCTCCGACCACCGATGCCATGTGCAGTTGTGGCAGGGCGTTCGGACGACGCTTCGGCGTCCGTCCTCGCCCTGCGACGTCCCGAGGGATAGTCTTGGGACAATAGTTGGTGCCAGGGCAGGGCTTGTCAAGGATTATCCCAAGACAATTGCGAGAGGAGGGGATGCTCGGTGGCCGTGCACTCGCGCTACTTGGACATCGCCGCCCAGATCAGGGCACGGATCGAGGCTGGCGAGTGGGAGCCGGGGGCCAAGCTCCCACGGCTGGACGACTTCGCTGCCGAGTACGGCGCGAACCGAGACACGATCGCGCGGGCGATCGGAGCTCTGGAAACGGAAGGCTACGTCTGGGCCGTCCAGGGCCGAGGGAGCATCGTCCGCCACGGCATGATGCGGCTACGCAGGCCACGAGGGAACCTGGTGAAGCGGAACGTCGCCACAGACAACCCCGGCTACTCCTTCCCATCGGCGTCTGGCCAGGAGGTGTGGAAGCATCACGTCCCACCGACCTCCTCACATGAACCGCTGAACGACCCGCGGATCGCGGGTCTGCTGGGGGTCCCAGTAGGCAGCTCGGTAATGCGTCGCTTCCGGGTAACCGGCCCGGCCTCCGAACCTCCGTTTCAGATCAACATCTCGTGGATCCACCCTCGCGGCGTCGAAGCCGCCCCGGAGGTTGCATCCCAAGCACCTGGCCCCGGGGACTGGCTGTATCGCCTGGAGAAGGCCGGCCACTGGCCGATCACCTGGATGGAACTCCACCGCGCCCGCATGCCCACCAAAGACGAAGCACGGCTACTGGAGATCCCGCTCAGCTTGCCGGTGCTGGAGATCGTGCGGGTGGGCACGTCGGGAGGAGACGACAAGCCCATAGAGGTGACGGAGTACATCGTGGCCAGCGATCGTGTCGAGACCGTCCATGTTCTGCATCGCGATGAGTCAGCACAGGAGCCGTGGCCGGAGGAATCCACAGGTGCCGACGACACGCAGACGGACAGGTGAGCGGGCATGAGCCTCACGGTCGAAGCGGCTGCGCGCACGCATGTCGGGCTCGTACGCCGTCGCAATGAAGACTCGGTCTATGCAGGCAAATCACTGTTCGCGGTCGCCGACGGCCTCGGCGGCCACGTGGCCGGCGATACAGCCAGCGCCACTGCGATCGAGGCTCTGCGACGCTATGACCGCCATGTCGCCGAGGCGGACCTTGCACGTGTTGCCGGGCAGGCAGTCAGTGCAGCCAATACAGCTCTGCGCAACAAGATCGAAGCTGAGCCAGAGCTGGCGGGAATGGGCACCACCCTGGTAGCGATGCTGTGGTCCGGATCGAAGTTCGTGCTGGCAAACGTGGGCGACTCTCGCGGCTACCTGTTGCGCCCCAGCAGCGCCCCACAGATGATCCCGATCACCGAGGACCA
Organism: Actinomadura sp. NPDC048955; assembly: GCF_040649435.1. Lineage (NCBI taxonomy): Bacteria > Bacillati > Actinomycetota > Actinomycetes > Streptosporangiales > Thermomonosporaceae > Actinomadura > Actinomadura sp. NPDC048955. Next base: position 147,277 of record NZ_JBEZJI010000005.1, on the reverse strand, counting down.
CATCTACGGCAACCTGGTGTCCGACGCTTCCAGCGTGCCGCACTTGCCCGAGCGGCTAGCCCGCTTCCTCGACGGACGCCCTGACGGCCGATCACCCGATCTGACCACAAGAACCCTTTATGTTGGTGACCGGTTCCTGCTGTGCTCAGACGGGCTAAGCCCAGTCGTGTCCAACGATCTCATACAGGCCCATCTGGCCTCGCCTACCAACCCAGGCGACACAGCCGACCGCCTCATCAAACTCGCCATCGACTACGGCGGCCCGGACAACGTCACCGTAATCGTGATCGATGTTCGAAACTCAAACGACTGTGCGCCCTGATTGTTCAGGCGGAACTCCAGTTCGGTAGGCCAGATCAGGCCTTCAGTGCTCCTTCTGTCAGTAAGGAAACTAGGGTAGTCATCCATGGAGATGCGGGAGATGTTGGCTGGCGCATGGACAAACGGCTACACATATGCGGATGGCCGTGACCAGCCAGCTCAGAAGCACCTGAGTGAAGTTCGTCAGCAGCTGGGGCAGTTGGTGTTGTTCCGACCTTTGCAGTAGTGCGACACGCTCGACGTCCGCGCGATTTCACGGAAACACAACTGTCCTGGTACCGTGAATCTATGGGAATCCTACTCGCAGTAGTTCTATCTCTGGTCATCGGATGGTTCTTGGGCTATGCAACAAGAGCATGGCTTAAGAAGTCATCGGCCCCCGAGCCCGAAACTCCTGAACTCCCGGAGTGGTTCAACTGGCTTGCCGACGCACCCATGTTTATCGACGATCGCCTTGTTTCCTTCTTCTACGATGCTGTGCTGCGACCTAAGTACCGGGAGATTCAGGTAGCCCTTTCGAAGGAGCAAACCGTAACGTCGGGAGCTAAGACCTCCCTTGAACTGAGCGCTGCAGATCTCTTTCCAGGTCTCAAGGCCGCCGTGCGCAGTGAAGCCTCTTTCTCGGAGTCAACAAAGCATGGTCGTGCAACCACGCTGGAGCCGATCGAGAATGCTCCGCGTAAGCTCATCGAACTTGCATTGCATTACTTGGAAAACAGCAATTATCAAGACAGAATCTGGAAGGAGTTGCGCGCCGCTAAAGAGAAGCCCTGGCAAGCGCCAGACCGAGCCGTGATCGAAACCCGACCTCGAATGCTTGCGTTCCTCGATTTCCCTAAGGGGACAAAGTTTATACCGATGGCAGTTGAGACTGATGAGGGTGTGCATGCAGTATACGAGAATCTGGTCAGGGATCTAGAAATCCAAGGCGGCGATCCTTGTCCGAGCTATCCAATGGACCCGGACGATTCAGATTTCGACGAGAATAGTAATAAGTACTGGCGCTGGTTCGATGAGCACTGGAATGCAATGAAGGTTCTCGCCGCCCTAGAAAAGGCAACTAGCAAGACAGGGCGCCCCCGCTGGGTCAACTATCGAGTTCCAGTGCAAGACGGACTGACACTTCACCTCAACGTAGTGGGATACGGCAATTATGACACAGGCATCTTCGCGTACAGTCTAATAAGACGCGGCTACAGACATGGTGTCCGCATAGTCGGGACTGTTCGATCAGAACCTGGCCTGAATGTCATGGCGATTTACGACAAGTGAGAACTGCGTTAACCCGGCCCACAGATTAACCGTGAAATGATCAATAGTAGCGCGTTTCCTCAATAGGAGAGCCTAGGTCAGTACGTTGCAAGCATACTTGCTCAAACGGACACTGAGGGCCACCGATCGCTTGACATGCCGGCAGGCGGTCGTCGCATACCCGACCGTTAAGCCAATAAGCGTTGTCGATTATGTCAGTTGAGATTCCAGCTTCTCTCGAAAGCTGCAGTAGCGCTTCCAGAGTTGCCTGCCGCAATACCACCGATTCCGAGGCAGTGAGGAACTGTCTTGCCTTGAGTTTGTCGATCAAAACACCAGATGGCACGACCAAGCCTTGCCGCACCGCCTGCTTAACTAGATGGTAGTCAATACCTGGTAGTGGATTCTCATCAAACTGCGCCAACCCACTACCCGTCAACATTATGGCGTTCACCATAGTCAACTTCCGTACCGGATCATCGAATGCGCGAAACGCAGCAGATAGTTCCGCGAAGCTCTTCAATGATCCGTCAGCCGCTCTCACTACGTTATCGAACCGCCCTTGCCATGAGGAAAGCAGTCCTGCTCCGAGATCCCGCAAATTCTTCGCCCGGTCAGCAATACCTGGAACCAGAGGACAATTGCCATCATCGTCCTTAAACGCTCGCTCTAGTCCATCTTCTGTGAGCGCGCTCAGCCACTCAGCATTCAAACTGAATTCGTTCCGCGCAACCCCAACCCTAAGCCGACGCCAAAGATACATCGACCCGCGATAAGACTCCCCCTCAATCGATCCCACTGCTGGGACCATCTCACCGTTTTTGAGAGTCCAGAATCGGAAGTTCATAGCGTTGCCAATTGCAATAAACTGACAACGCTCAGCCTTTGAGGCATCCACGTTCCAAAACAGCGGATTGTCCCATTTCATGGCCTGAGGAGTTGAACTGCCGTATCGTCGGATGAGGAACTCAGCAACGGCTGAGACCTGCTCGTGGCTGATTGTCGCCGCCGTTGGTGCCCCAGCCACTGCACTCAACTCGCCTTCGATCATATGCTCACCGTACACGGAGCCTCCGTCATCCCTGTTCCAGAGGCGCGCTGACCGGCTCACCGGCCGTCCTGCAGTCCCGTGGCTCGCTCCGAAGGACGGTTAGCACATCGACCTTGCTGCCGCCCAGCGTCATAGAGATGGATGCGACCTGCCTGAACGCCGCGAGGAGGAAGCAGGCAGGCACGACAGGTGGTTGGTGGAGGCTCGTTCAAGCTGTCGTGAGCCCTTGCGGAGTTGGGCCTTTTTGAAGGCTTCTCCTGACCAGTGGCCCGTCGCTCAGGAGAAGCCTTGAGCCATGTGACTCCTCGGAGCACAGCACCCTCTGCTTGCGCGTAGCGGGCTTGCTCATCCTCCCTCGCTCGGGCAATCCGGCACCCGGCCGTCTCGCCCGCCCCTCAATGCACTTGGCGTAGACCCGTGGACTGCCAACGCTGTGGCCGGACCACTCGGCGACTTGCGGTGCGGGAACACCGGCGTTGAGCCAGGTGGACACACAGGCATGACGCAGGTCGTAGGGGCGTGCAGCCTGGGGCGAGGGGGCTTCGCTGCCGCGCCCCAGTATCGAGCATCCTCGCCTCGCGGGCGCTACACCAGAGGCGCGCGCCAGCGACCACGCGAATTGCCGATCGCCAGCTGGGCCGACCGAGCCCCCGACATGGGAGCGAGAGTGGGAGCGGACGGCTCCCGCAGGATGCGCCCAGGCACGGCGAGGTACGGCAACGAACACTGCTGATATTGACTCTGACCTGCTCGTACAGGTCTGAACGGCGCTGCACGATATATGTGATCCCCTGTTGTGGTCCAAGATGTCGGGGGTTCAAGTCCCCTCACTCACCCCAGCGAAAAGCCCTGGTCACCGCAACGATGACCAGGGCTTCTCTGCGTCTCGCATCCGTTCAGACCAGCGCCGCGACGGCGGTGTCCACGTCGGCCTCGGTCGTGTAGAGGTGGAACGCCAGGCGTGCCGCGCCCTTGCGGACGGACGCCCGGACACCCGCCGCCGCGAGCCGCTCGGCCGCGTCCGGACGCGCGACGGTGACGATCGCGCTGTCACCCGGCGGCAGGTCGAGGCCGGCCCGGAACCGGTTCGCCATCCGCAGGTCGTGGTCGTGGATCTGGCCGATGCCGATCTCCAGCAGCAGCTCCAGCGTCGGGGCGGCCGCGACATAGGAGAACCAGGGGGCGGCGATGTCGAATCGGCGGGCGTCCTTGGCCAGCCGCAGGGGCGGCCCGTAGGAGGCGTCGCCGTCACCGGCGTACCAGTTGGCGGCGAGCGGACGGATACGGTCGCGCACGGCTGGGCTCACATAGCAGAAGGCGGTGCCGCGCGGGCACATCAGCCACTTGTAGGCCGAGACGGCGAGAACGTCGAAGGCCGTCGCGTCGACCGGAAGCCAGCCGACCGCCTGGGTGGCGTCGGCCACGACGAGCGCGCCGTGCGCCCGCGCCGCCGCGACGACCTCCTCAGAGGCGGCGACCTCGCCCGTCGCGGACTGGACCAGGCTGAAAGCGACCGCGTCCGTGCGCTCGTCGATCGCCTTGGACAGCTCAGCGGGCGGCACCGTGCGCACGTCGAGATCGTGCACGAGCCAGGGGAACAGGTTCGAGGTCTGCTCGATGTCGGGGACGACGACGCGCGAGCCGGGCGGCAGCGAAGCCGCGACCGGGGCCAGCACCTGCGAGGCGGAGGCCCCCACGGCCACGTCGTCGGCCGCGACGCCGACCAGGCGCGCGAACGCACTGCGCGCCCGACCGGTGGACCGGTCCCACTTGTCCCAGCCGTTGGCCCCCCGGCGCCACTCGCCCAACGCCCCCTGCAGCGCCTCGAACGCCGGCTCAGGCGGCACACCGTAACTAGCGGTATTCAGCCATCCCGGCTCCAGCTCCCACATACGCACAGCTTCACCCAAATCCACGCTGGCGAGCCTAAACGGCAGAAAGAGCCGACCACACACCGCCCCGCGTTGCCGGTCGCGCCACTCCGCGGGGCCTGGCAGCCCAAGACGATCAGTCCCTGACGTCGTTCCGGTCTCGATAAGGCGTCCGTCGGCGCCGGTTCATCGACCTTCGAAGATCATGCGGTTATGCTCCGACCCTAGAAATGTCAACGAGACGCCAAGGGCGACGGATGAGTGTCGACGAGACGGCTCCGCTGCGCGTACTCGTGGTGGACGGCGACCCCCGGGGCAGGGCGGACGTGATCTCCGTACTGGAGGCCAGCGACGAGTTCCAGGTCGTCGCCGACACCTCCGATCCCGCCGCGGCGGCTCCGCTGGCCGAACGACTGCGCCCCGACATCGTCCTGCTGGACGCGGCGGCCGCCGATCACGCGCTGCCGCTCAGCACGTCCTCCCGCGTCTTCGTCCTCGCCCCGGACGACCAGCCCGCCGTCGAGGCCGCCCTCCGCGCCGGCGCCTGCGGCCACCTCGTCCCCGGCGCCTTCACCGCCCACGACCTCGTCCGCGGCGTCCGGCACGCGTCCCGCACCACACTCGGCCTGTCCGCCCGCGAGGCCGAGGTCATGGACCTCATCGCCACCGGCCGCTCCAACGGCGAGATCGCCCGCCAGCTCTTCCTCAGCGAGAAGACGGTCAAGAACCACGTCAACCGCATCTACGCCAAGCTCGGCGTCGGCTCCCGGGCCACCGCCATCGCCCTCTGGCGGGGCATGATGAGCGTCCTCCCGGGCCGCGAGTAAACCGATTCGCACTGGTCCACGGGGCCTGATACTGTTCTTCCTGTCGCGAGGGACCCCGGCCCACCGCCGAGGCCCGTACGACAGGCGCCGTTAGCTCAATTGGCAGAGCAGCGGACTCTTAATCCGCGGGTTCGGGGTTCAAGTCCCTGACGGCGCACCCCGCTATGTCTTGGGCATTCGTGAGTACATCACGGATGCCCATCAATGGTTATGGGGCCCGTTCGCCCGGCCACGCTGCTCCAGGTCGGGGCCTCCCGGCACTCGTCCCCGCGGAACCACAGACCTGGAGCGTCAGGAAATCCTCCCTCCGGGTGACGTCGTAGGTCACTGGAAGATGGCCAGCACGGGCGAGATCTTCACGTCACCGGTTCCGGGATCCCAGCTGATCTTGCCGAGGCAGCGTGCCCGGAACGCGCCGTCCGGGACCTTGCCGTCGCGCAGCTGATCGGTGACGCAGGTCACGCTGACGACATGGTCGCCGGAGTCTCCGTACGGGGCCGAGAACGTGGTCATTTCCCCGGACTCGTCCCTGACCGCGAACCGTCCCTCGACCGAGACGAAGGCGGCGGGTTCCAGGTCCCGCAGCCGGGCCATGTCCACCCGTTTCGATCGCCCCCCGGGCAGCGGCTTCAGCGCTCGGTCAAGGCCGGCGTTCGGCGCGATCGTGCGCGTGAGGAGGTTGACGTACACGATGTCGTTCTCCTTGTCGAGCGCACGGACGATGCGCCCGATGACCGTGATCGATCTCGTCTCCTCGAAGTACTTGGTGACCTGCTCTTCCCCGGCCACACGCCGTACGCCCCCGCGCAGGGGCCGGAACAGCAACTCCAACACGAGGTTGCGGCGGGTCGTCCTCTCCACCGAGCGCTGCAGGTAGGGGTAGTCCCCCTGGAGATAGAGGTCCATGGCGTTTCGCTCGTCGAGATAAAAGCAGAACCCCGGTTTCTGTTTCATCACCCAAGCCGACAGGTGGCGACTCACCCTGACCCTGTGCGCGCAGTAGAGCGCCACTGCGGAGCATGCGGCAATGGCTGAGATCGCTAGCAGCAACGGCATCATCGGTGCCTCCCGGTGTCAGAAGCAGCCGCGGGTCTGCTTGAAGGCCAGGTTCAGGGAGGACGCGTTGGCGTCCACCATGTGTCCGCCGGTCGCCCTGGCCGCGCGGTCCAGTTCGACCGGGTCGGCCTCGCCGAACCGGACGGTGTACGCATGCACAGCCCTGGCCTGCGGTGGCAGGGCCTGGTATCGGCTGAGGAATTCGTTCAGTCCGATGCCGGCGTTGTTCAGACCATCGGTCATCAGCACAATGGTCACCGGCCGCCCCGGAGCGGCGCGCTTCAGCTCGCCGGCGCGCCGGTAAGCGTGGTCGAGCGCCGACCACACGGCGGTGTTCCGCTCGAACTTGTCGATACTGAGGAAGTCGCGGATGGCGCCGGCGTCATGCGGGCCGGCGATGGTGACGTCGCGCTCCGCGTGGACCTTCGCCCCGAAGCGCATCAGAACGAACTTCTCGCCCTGGTAGAACCGTACGAACTTGCCGACGGACGATCCGTCGCCGCCGATGAGGCCCTCGAACGTGGACCGCAACGCTTTGATCCGCGCGCCCCTCATGGAACCGGAGTAGTCGAGCACGAAGATCACTTGACCGGGCGTACGGGCACTCGGGTCGTAGTTGGCCAGCAGCCGGTCGATGACCTCGGGCCGGTCCGGAAAGTACAGCGCGTTGCCGATCTCCGTGCGCAGCCGCGGATCCCGTCTCACGCTGGGATCGAGCGGGCGGCGCAGGGTGCGCTGCATGATCTTCCGTTGCGTGCCGGCGCGGGTCAGCCACGCCACGACCTTGTCATAGGCGGCGCGGCGCGATGGATCGAGCAGCATCAGCGGGTACCTGGACAGCACGATGCCGTCCTCGGGGTAGATGATCTCCAGCGGCTCGCGCAGCCTCCCGCTCGCGTTCAGGGACAGCAGCGTCGACTCGTACCCGATCAGCGCGTCGGCCTTGCCCTGGTCCGCGACGAACGCATCGACGAGCCCGTCCGAGGACGCGGCGGTGATCGTCTGGCCGGAGAACAGCCCGCGCAACCGGTCGCACGTGACATCCTCCGGACGCAACGCGCTGCCGGTGCCGGCGGCCGCGCTGGCCACCCCGACCAGGGCGGCCAGCCCGCTGTTGGCCTGTCGGGGGTCGGCCATGCCGAAGCGCACCAGCCCTTCGGCGGCGCCGTCGGCGATGTCCGCCCAGGACAGTTTCGGGTCGGGGGCGTTGCGGCGGAGCCGCTCGGCCGTCTGCGGCCGCACGCCCAGGACCACCGGGGACGTCATGATCTCGGTCGACAGCGGCCGCGGCCTCGGCCCGCCCGCCGCTCGCAACCTGAGCTGCAGATAGCGGTCGTCAGACAGCCAGGCCAAGTCGTGGTCGTCGTCCCCCTGGGAAAGTGAGGTCGAGACCTCCAGGGTGCCCCGATAGTCGAGCTCGATCGCGATACCGGTGTCACGCCGGAGCTCGTCGAGCAGCGGGCGCATATCGGCGAGTTCGGAGCTCGCCAGCACCCGCAGCCTGGTGTCGGGCTCGTCCGAGGTGCAGCCACTGCTTGCGATCAGCATCGCACAGGCCATCAGTCCGGCTAACGTTCGCGAAGGCCGCCTCATCATCGGCACTCGTCCACCCTGTCGGCCAGCCGCTGCAGAAGATCCAGCCTTGGGAGCTCCGCGCGGGTGTAGTCCGTCCGCTCGTCGGGCACCGGCACGCCGTTGTCTTCGAGCAGCCCGTACAGCGGTTTGGTCCCGGGATCCGAGGGGTGTTCGACAACCCGGAAGCCGAGCTCCAGCATGCGGCGCCTCAGCGCGGGATCTGTGCGCAGCAGTTGGCCGAGCCTGTCACCGTTGCCGCGTCTGAGGGAAATGTATACCGGATCGGTCTGGAACTCCTGCTCCGGATAGAGCAGCACCCGCTCGGTGTCGACACGCCCGGAATTACGCCGTTGTTCCTGCTGGTAGGCGAAGAACTGATGCTCGTAGACCACCACGACGGGTCCTTGGCTCTTGCCTTCGGGCGTGACGTAGACCGAGAAGAGCTCTGACTCCGGCATGCCGGTCCCGGTGATGAGCGGTCCGATCTCCTCGGCGATCTGGTCCGCCTCGCTCTCGGTCTGCACCGGCTTGCTGCCGTTGACCACGTATGCGACCAGGCCGAGGTAGGTGAGGCCGGAGTTGGACCGGCATACCCCCGAGGTCCGGGCGAGGACCCGGTTGCCGTTGGTGATGCCCTTGATCCCGATGTCGTTCCAGGTCTTGCCCCGCCGGCCCAACCCGACGAACCCGGCCGTCCTCAGCGTGTAGTAGAGCGCATCGTCGGGCCCTCCCGAATGCCGTTCCGCGATGCCGCGCCTTACCAGGGTCTCGGCGTACTCGCGATAACTGGCCAGCACGATCGGGCTGGTGAACAAGTAGGTCGTTCGGTTGTACAGGTGCCGCCTGCTGCGCTCCTTCCTGATCAGATCCGCGGCCGGCTGTCCGGACGGGAAGGCGAAGTCGTAGGACTCGGTCTTTTGGCCGAGTACCTCGGCGGCGACCTCTCCCGAGCCGCGCGGAGTCACCTCGACGCGGATGTGGTGCTCCAGTAACAGGTCCTGGACTTTCTCGTCGTTGAAGAAGTCCTGCTTGGAGGCCATGATCCCGCGGATCGTGACGACGGGACCGGGCCGCGCGACCAGCACCACGAGCGACGCCCCCGCACAGACCAGCGCGACAAGGACGGCGACCACCGATCCGCAGCCGAGTGGCGAAGGCCAGAAGCGGGGTGGCCGAGGGATGCTGAACGCCGATTCTTCAACAACATTCGGGGGGTCGGCCGTCACCGCAACTCCTTGCGATCACATTCGCAATACAGCCCAAGCTTACGCACTATCACCGGCAGCCAGGGCGATCCTGCCGGACAGGGCCGATTCGTGTGACCGTCGAACCAGCGCCCTGGATGCGCGCGTGCGTCACCTAAGGTAGACCTATTCGGTCGCCCGCCACATGGTGTTCAGTTGCCCTTTTCCACATCGCAGGACCAGCACCAGAAAGCCGAAAAAGCGTTCTTTTCGTCCGCGTCGTTTCTTGCGGCCGGACCAGCCGCGGCACGAGATCGAACGCGGGCGGCCGCCGCACGCAGAGAGAGCGAACCGTTCTTCTCCGCGCGCGGCGGCGGGGTGGCGGGGTGGTGACGGATGGCTGCGGGCGCCTCCGCGCCGATCAATCAGACGCTATTGTCTGTTTGACAGAGGAGGTGTGCCGTGAGACCCCTGGAGGCGTCCGATCCCCGCCAGATCGGGCATTACCGAATGCTCGCCCAGCTCGGCCGCGGAGGCATGGGACGGGTACTGCTCGGCAGCGGGCCGGACGGCCGGCTGGCCGCGGTCAAGCTCGTCGACGAGCAGTTCGTGCACGACGACGGGTTCCGCGGGCGGTTCCGCCGCGAGGTCCGCGCCTCCCGCAAGGTCGCCGGGGCCTACACCGCGGCGGTGATCGACGCCGATGCCGAGGCCGCCGAGCCCTGGCTGGCCTCGGTGTACGTTCCGGGCCCGTCGCTGCACGAGGTCGTCGCCGCGTCCGGTCCGCTCGCGGCCGGGCCGGCGCTCCGGCTGGCCGCAGGCCTCGCCGCCGCGCTGACCGAGGTGCACCGCGCCGGGCTGGTGCACCGCGACCTGAAGCCGTCCAACGTGCTGCTCACCGAGGACGGCCTCCGCGTGATCGACTTCGGTATCGCGCGGGCCGCCGAGGGCGAGGACGGCACCCAGCTCACCCGGACCGGCGCCCTGGTCGGCACGCCCGGCTTCATGTCGCCGGAGCAGGCCCTGGGGCGGGACCTGACCACCGCCAGCGACGTCTTCTCGCTGGGAGCGACGCTGGTGTACGCCTGCACCGGCAGCGGCCCGTTCCACGCGCGGAGCACCCCGCAGACCCTGCAGAACGTGATCCACGCCCAGCCCGTGCTGGGCGAACTGCCGGAGCCGATCCGCACGATCGTCCCCGCCTGCCTGGCCAAGGATCCGGCCGCACGGCCGTCGCCCGCCGATCTGCTGCGGTGGATCGGCGAGGTCCCTCCGTCCGCCCGGCCCTGGCCCGACCCGGTGCACGACACCATCGCGCGGCAGGGCGCCGAGGTCGCCCGGCTGCTCCAGGCTCCGCAGGCCCCGGCGCCCCACGTCCAGCCCGCGGCGATGCCCACGCCCACGGCCGTCGCGCCGGCCCCGGACAGGAGACGGTTCCTGCTGATGGCGGGCGGCGGCGCCCTCGGCCTCGCCGCGCTCGGCGGCGCCGCCGCCTGGGCACTGCGCGGTGACGACGAACCGGCATCCGGGCAGAAGAACGTGTCCGGCGGGAGCGGCGGTAAGGACGCGAAGCCGGTGGCGGTCCTGGAAGGCCATGCCGGTTCCGTGCACCACGCGGAGTTCACCCGCGCGGGCGATCTCCTGGTCACCGCCGGGGAGGACGGCACCGTACGGCTGTGGGACGCCAGGGCCCGGCGGCCGTCCGGCCAGCCGCTCAAGATCGCCCCCAAGTCGGCCCTCAAGGCGAGGTTCGACAGGACGGGGCTGCTGCTGCTCACCGCCAGCATGGACGGCGGCGTCAAGGTGTGGGACGTGCGGACCCGCCGGCAGGTCGGCGCGACCCTCGGCATCCCCATGTTCGACTTCTCCGACGACCCGGCCCCGGTGAGCGACGTGGCCTTCAGCCCCGCCGGGGACCGGCTGGCGGCCATCGGCTCCCATCTGAAGGTGTGGGACACCGAGTCCCGCAAGGAGGTGAGCGGGCTCACCTTCGACACGGCGAACATCATGTCGTTCATCGCGTTCAGCGGGGACGGGCGACTGCTGGCCTTCACCCAGCGGGATGTGGTGCGGGTGTGGGACGTGAACTCCCGCAAGGACGTCGGACAGCCCCTGCGCGGGCACAGCGTCCAGATCACGAAGGCGGTGATGAGCCCGGACGGCCGGACGCTGGCGACCGGGGGCGCCGACATGACCGTGCGGCTGTGGGACGTCCCGCGTGCGGCCCCGCTCGGTGAGATGGTCCCCGCGAGCGACCACGCCCCGCAGGGCCTCGCGTTCAGCGGGGACGGACGGCTGCTGGCCACCGTCGGCAACGACACCACCGCGCGGCTGTGGGACGTGGCCGGGCGCAAGGAGGTCGGGAAGCCGATCACCCTCCCGGGCAAGGCCGCCGCCGTCGCGTTCAGCCCGGACGGGAAGACCCTCGCCGTCGGCGGCGACGAGAAGGTGTGGCTCTACGACGTCGCCGGCCGCACCCGCGCCTGAACCATCGGTGGGCAACGTGACCATGCGACCGCTCGCCGCGTCCGACCCGCAGCGGGTCGGGCACTACCGGATGCTCGGCGAGCTCGGCCGCGGCGGGATGGGCCGGGTGCTGCTGGGGTCCGCGCCCGACGGGCGGCCGGTCGCGGTGAAGCTCATGCACGCCCGGCTGGCCGGCACCCCCGGCTTCCGGGAGCGGTTCCGCGCCGAGGTGGCGGCCACCCGCAGCGTGTCCGGCGCGTACACGGCCGCCGTCCTCGACGCGGACGCCGACGCGCCGACCCCCTGGCTGGCCTCGGTGTACGTGCCGGGGCCGTCGCTGCGGGACGCGGTCAGGGCGGCCGGGCCGCTGCCGGAGCCGGCGGTGCTGCGGCTGGCGGCCGGGCTCTGCGCCGCGCTCGTGGAGATCCACCGGGCCGGGCTGGTGCACCGCGACCTCAAACCGTCCAACGTGCTGCTGGCCGCCGACGCCCCGAAGGTGATCGACTTCGGGGTCGCGCGGGCGGCCGAGAGCGAGGGCGACGGGCCGACCGGCGTCCTGGCGGGAACGCCCGGATACATGTCGCCGGAACAGGCCGAGGAGGGGTCGGCGACCGCGGCCGGCGACGTCTTCTCCCTGGGGTCGGTGCTGGTGTACGCCTGCACCGGCCGCGGCCCCTTCGACGGGCCCGGCCCGGCGCAGGCGCTCTACAACGTCGTGCACGCCGAACCCGACCTGTCCGGCGTACCGGACCGGCTCCGCCCGGCCGTCGCGGCATGCCTGGCCAAGGACCCGGCCAGGCGGCCGACCCCCACCCGGCTGGCGGCGATGGTCGGCGGGGTCGCCCCGGCCGCGCAGCCGTGGCCGCCCGCGGTGCAGCGGATGATCGACGAGCGGCGCGCCTGGATCGGCTGGGTGCCCGGCCCGGAGCCTGCGGCGACCCTCGTCTACACGCGCCGTCCCCGCCCCGCCCTCGGCTCCCCGCGCGGCGCGCTGGCGGCGGGCGGTGTCCTGGCGGCGTTGGCCACGGCCCTGGTGGTGGCGACCCTCGTCGTGTCGCCATGGTCTGGATCGGCTGCCCGGAGCGACTCCGGGACGCACCAGTCCGCGGCCCCGCTGCCGAGCCGCTCGCTGCGCGGGCACACCGCGTCCGTGCGCGACCTGGCGTTCACCCCGGACGGCCGGACGCTGGCCAGTGCCGGCGACGACTCAACGGCACGGCTCTGGAACGTCGCGGACGGGAAGCAGCGCCGCGCGCCCCTCGACCACCCCGACGGCGTCAACGCGCTGGCGATCAGCCACGGCGGCAGCACCCTGTACACCGCGGGCGACGACGGCAGCCTCCGCCTCTTCCCGGTGTCGGGCAAAGGCGAACCGACCGACCTCGACATCGATCTCGGACCCCTGACGTCCCTGGCCCTGAGCCCGGACGACCGCGTCCTGGCCACCAGCAACACGGACCAGTCCGTGCAGCTGTGGGACCTCGACGACGCGAAGGTGGGCCCGCTCCTGGAAACCGGCGCCGGCAACGTGCAGGCCCTGGCGTTCGCCCCGGACAGCCGGATGCTGGCCATCGGCACGACCGGCACCGAAGAAGATCCCAACACCGGAAACACCCGCGGTGTGACGCAGCTGTGGGAGGTGTACGACCGCAAGAAGCTCAGCGGGAACCTGTCCGGGCACGACTCCTGGATAGAGGACGTGGCGTTCAGCCCCGACGGGCACACACTCGCGACGGCGGGCGGAAAGATCGTTCGCCTGTGGGACGTGGCCCAAAGCCTGCAGAAGGGCACTCCGTTCCAGTGCGACGGCCGCTGCCACACGGCGGTGTTCAGCCCGGACGGCCGCACCCTCGCGACCGGAGACTCGGAGGGGACCACAAGGCTCTGGGACGTAACAAGCCACCGACAGCGCGGCCCGACGCTCACGGGCAAAGACGGCGCCGTCCTCGCCGTACGCTTCAGCCCAGACGGCCACACCCTCGCCACCGGCACCCAAAACGGCACCATCCACCTGTGGAAGGTCCCCGTGTAGGCAAGGAAGTCGACCTTTCCATACCGGCCGTCGCCGATGCGCCACCGTGCCGAAAGCTCGCCGACACGCCCACTTCCCGCCTGCCGGGTCACCGGTAACGCCGTACGTGCCCGACAGCGCCTGTGGCTTGCCGGTCGGGCGGAAGCGCCGACGGTAGACAGCATGATCACAAAAACCAGAGAAATCGACCCGACGGCTCCCGTGGACATCACCCTCACCGCGATCGGTCACTGGGCGCCGAAACACCTGGCCGAGCTGGCCCGCGAGTGCGGCCTGGCGGTGACCGAGGGCGGCTACGAACTGTCGCCTTTGTTCCCCTCTCAGGACGCCAGTGGGTGCGGTGGGCACGCGATGCCGTGCACGCTCATCACCGGTACCGCGGTGGCCTTCGACATCGCGGTCCTCCTGGCCGACAAGTGGCGGGAGGTCGACCGGGGCCTGCAGAGGGGCAGCTCGCTGCTGATCCTGCGGGACGGCCAGCCCCTCTGCCATGTCATCAGCATGATGTAGCCGAGGGGCCACACCACTCGAACGCCCCCGAGCGGGGCACCGACCGATCGGCGGCGCGGGGACCTCCCCGCGCCGCCGACCTTTTTCGCGTCGAAGATGTGCGTGCCCGGCCTACGGCGCTGCCGGACGGTGACAACTCTTCGCCCCCAGCCGTGATCTCGGCTGCTATCAGCACAGCATCTGCGCCTAGGGTCAGGAGACGCCGGTGGTGGATTTCTCGCTGCCTGCGGTGGCCTTGTCTCGGCGTTTTCGGGGTGTCCGGCCGCGGCGGGTTCGTGGGCGGGGGTTGCCGGGGTTGAGGGTTAGGAGGTCGTTGTCTCGTTGGAGCGCCTCTAGGGCCAGCGTGCGGTAGCCGGCGTCCTTGAAGAGGACGGTGATGCGGTCGGGTTCTAGTCGCATGACCGTTCCGGGTCCCCACGTGGCGTGCTGCACCTCGGCGTGGAGGGGGAACGGGGCGTCGTCGGCATCGCTCGGGGATGCGGCCGGTTCGTCGGCGCGGGCCGGTTCGGTGGTTGTTTCGGTTTGGCAGGCGTCGCAGTGGCCGCATGAGCCTGGGTGGGGCTCGCCCAGGTATTCCAGTAGGAAACGGCGGCGGCAGTCCGTTGTCTCCGCGTAGGCGCGCATCATGTCGATGCGGGAGTCGTCGACGCGGCGGCGGTTCTCGTCGAGTTCCACTGCACGCGCCACGGCATCTTCGGGCGGCGGACCCTCCTGGACGTAGCGCAGGTTTCCGCGGCCTGTCGTCTCTACGGCTCCGGTCTGTTCCAGCAGGTTCACCATGCTGGTGAGCTTGGATGCGCCGACGCCCAGGGTGGTACGCATCTCGCTTGCCCGAACGGGGCCACCGTGGGTCTGGAGGAGCGTCGCGGTCTGGAGAAGTTTCTCTTCGTCGGGCTTACCCGCGGCGAAGAATCGGCGCAGGCCCAGGTCCTGCGAGCGGTAGTACAGGACGGCCGTCGCGGGCTCCCCGTCCCGTCCGGCACGGCCGATCTCCTGGTAGTACGACTCCGGGGACTCCGGCGGAGCGGAGTGCAGCACGTAGCGAACGTTGGGCTTGTCGATCCCCATGCCGAACGCCGAGGTGGCCACCACGACATCGAGTTCGTCGCTTTGGAACGCCTCATGCACCCGGTGACGGTCCGCCGCCTTCATCCCGGCGTGGTAGGAAGCGGCGCGCAGGCCCGCCGCGGCCAACTCCTCGCCGTATGACTCGGCGTCACGCCGGGTGGCGACGTAGACGAGGCCCAGCCCCTTCCGTCCGGCGGCGTCCTCGACCAGCGCCCGCCGCTTGTCCGCCTCCTCGTGGAACCGCCGTACCTCCAGGGACAGGTTGGGCCGGTCGAAACCGCGGACGATCTGCTGTGCCTCGCCCAGCCCGAGTGTCGCGAGGATGTCGTCGCGCACCGGCGGCGAGGCGGTCGCGGTCAGCGCGATCACCGGGGGGTGCCCGAGTTGCTCGATCACCCGGCCGAGCCGCTGGTAGTCCGGGCGGAAGTCGTGGCCCCACGACGAGACGCAGTGCGCCTCGTCCACGGCGATCAGGGACGGGCGGACGGCGGCGAGCCGCTCCACGACCGACGGCTTGGCCAGCTGCTCGGGTGAGAGAAAGATGTACTCCGCCCGGCCCGCCCGGATCTGGTCCATGGCGTCCTCGCTCGCCCCGTCGGACTGGGCGGAGTTGACCATCACGGCTCCGCCTGCGTCGCGGCCGGTGAGCGCGACCATCTGATCCCGCTGCAGGGCGATCAGGGGCGAGATCACCACGGTCGGCCCGGGAAGCAGCTGGGCGGGGACCTGGTAGACGGCGGACTTGCCGCCGCCGGTCGGCATGACCAGCAGGACGTCGCGGCCCCGCAGCAGGTGCTCCATCGCCTCGCCCTGGCCCGGGCGCAGGTCCGGCCAGCCGAAGACCTCCCTGGCCACCCGGCGCAACCGGCGGCGCCTGCCCATCCGGCCCCAGACGACCCGCATGCCCATTCAGTCCTCCTCGCGCAGTGTCCCCGCCACCGAGTGCGAGGACCGGCCGTCCTCCCTCGGCGGAGGCGACGAAACACGCAGAGATCTTTCTCAGAAGCGCCCGCGGAAACGTCCAGCGGCATTGCGCTGCGATAACGCCCGCCGGCGGGAGGCCGGCGGCTCGCCGCGGTCGGGATCGGAGGCGTCGAGGTGGATCAGAGCGTCGGATGTGCTCGGCTACCCTGGCGTACCCGGCCACTGCGAAGGAGGTGCCGATGAGCCGCTGGTCCGATCTGACCGGTGGGAGTTCCGGGGCGGACTATGCCGCCCGGTTCGCCGACCTCGCCGCCACCGGGGCGGACGTGCACGGTGAGGCGCGGCTGTGCGCGTCGCTGGTCCCTCCGGGTTCGCGAGTGCTGGACGCCGGCACCGGTACCGGAAGGGTCGCGATCCGGCTCGCCGAACTCGGCTACACCTGCGTCGGAGTGGACCTGGACGCCTCCATGCTGGCCGAGGCCCGCCGGGCGGCCCCCGAGATGACCTGGATCAGGGCCGATCTGGCCGACTTCGAACTGCCGGACGCCGATCCCTTCGATCTCGTCGTGGCCGCGGGCAACGTCATCCCCCTGCTGGCGCAGGGCACCGAGCCCGCGGCGATCCGGGCACTGGCCGAGCTCCTGCGTCCAGGCGGCCTTCTCGTCGCGGGGTTCGGCTTGGACGCCGCTCACCTTCCGGTGCCGCCGAGCGTGGATCTGGCGAGCTACGACGCCTGGTGCGCGGCCGCCGGGCTGAGCCTCCACCGGCGCTTCGCCACCTGGGACGGCGACGACTACCGCGGCGGCGGCTACGCCGTCAGTGTCCACCGCCGGGGCTCCCGCGCGGACGGGTGATCCACCGCTAGCGGGACGTGCGGACGCGGTGGACGAGGTCTTCGGCGGCCACCTGCCAGCCGGGGTGGTGGAAGGTGAAGCCTTCCTCGAGAAGGCGGCCGGGGACTACGCGGCGGCTTTTCAGTAGTAGTTCGGTGTCTGAGCGCAGTGCGAGGGCGCCGAGTTCGGCCATCCATTTCGTCGCGGGCAGGCCTATCGGGACGCCCCACGCGGCGCGCAGTTCCCGCATCAAGGTGCGTTGCGGCACGGGGGCCGGGGCCGCGAGATTCACCGGGCCGACGATGTCGTCCCTGGCTATCAGGAACTCCACCGCGCGGACGAAGTCCTGGTCGTGGATCCAGGACACGTACTGCGCGCCGCCCGCGACCGGGCCTCCGAGGCCGAGGCGGGCCAGCCAGAGCAGGTAGTCGAAGACTCCGCCGCGATCGGGGCTCATCACCATGGCGGAGCGCAGGGCGACCTTGCGGGTGGACGGGGTCTCGGCCCGCTGCTGCGCCCGCTCCCAGTCCTTGGCGATCTTCACGCTGTAGGCCCAGTAGCCGGGAACCCCGGGCTCGTTGCCGCCGATGATGCCGGTCGCCTCGTCGTTGGGGGCGTCGTAGCGGTGGGCGTAGATGGTGGCGGTGCTCATCTGGAGCCAGACGGCGGGAGGCTTCGCGGCGCCGGCGATCGCCGCGCCGACGGCCTCGGTGGAGCGCACCCGCGAATCCATCATGTCCTGCAGATTGGCGGGCGTGTACCGGCAGCTCACGCTGCGTCCGGCGAGGTTGATCACCACGTCGCTGCCGTCGATCGCCTCGGTCCAGGGGCCCGGTGTCTCGCCGTCCCAGCCGATCTCGTGCTCGCTCGCCGGGCGCCTGGTCAGGACGACCACGTCATGGCCGGCGGCGGTCAGCGCGCGGTTCAGGATCGGGCCTATCTGCCCGGTTCCCCCAGGTATCACGATCTTCATTGCGGCTCCCCGTCTCGTACGACGAGCCTAGCGCGACTATTTGAACGCGTTCAACAGGCCGGACGTGGCCACGGGCGCACGACGTGAGCGTCTTGACGCCCAGCGCGAGAGCTGTGGATCCTCGCCACGGGAGTCGGGTGCCCGCACACCCCTCACCAGGCGGCCGTGACGGCGGTCGATCCATGTGCGCACCCTCGCGTCAGGAGGAACGGATCATGGCCGTGACGAGCGCACTCATCGGCAGTTCACCGGGGCAGACGTTCGCCGCCAAGCTCAGGACCGCCTCGCTGCGAGCGCTGCGCACCCTGTTGCAGGGGCTCGCGAGCGCATTCCCGAGCGCCGGCGCCGGCACCGTCGTCCTTTCCACCGGATATTGGCAGACCTTCGGCTACGCCTGCCTGGCGGCGCTCATCACCGCGGTCGTCTCCTTCCTGCACAACGCCGCCAGCATCCTCCCGGAGGACCCGACTCAGACGGGTCCGCAGAGCGGTTGACCTGTGGCGGGTGAGCGCCGCGGCGTGATCCGGCCCGACGCTCTTGCTGGACGTGAGGCGTGCCGGCATTTCCCAAGGCCCGATGGCGGTCGAGGGGCGAAGGCCGGAATGATGTCGGGATGATTCGCTCCCGGCTCGGTTTGGGGACTGCCGCCCTCGTGCTCCTGGTGTCCACGGCGGGGGCCTCCTGCTCCGGCACCTCGCTGAAGACTCCGACCCGCGAGGGGCCGCGCGCGGCCTGGTCGCTGTCCGTGCCGACCGGTGAGAACACCACGGCGATCGCCGGACGGGTCGCGGTGATCGCCAACGACCGGGCGGTCCTCGGCGTCGACCCAGGGTCCGGGCGGGAGCTGTGGCGGGTGCCCTCCGGTGAGGACGACGAGGTCGACGTGGCCGGCGACCTGATCGTCCACCGGCGGAAGGCCGCCGGGGCCGACGCGGTCCGGTTCAGCGTCATCGACGCGGCGAACGGCCGGACGCTCTGGCAGGACGGTCCCGCCATGAGGGTGCAGGTCACGCAGGACGCCGTCCTCACCACCGTCTGCGGCGAGGGCACCGACTGCGAGATCACGCGGAGGGATCTGCGCACCGGGAAGGTCCGCTGGAAGCTCGGGAGCGACGGCGTGCGGTTGGCGAACACCGCGGTCGGGGTGCGTCCGCCGGCCGTCCCGGAGACCGGGCGGATCTACGTTTCCCGCCGCGGCGACGACCGGCCCGTGCCGCAGGCCTCCGGCGGGAGCGGCTGGTACTCGGTCGTGGCCGGGCGGACGCTGATCAGCACCGACCACGATCCTCCGTCCGGCGACGAGAACTGCACGGTCACCGTCTCCGCGGCCGACGCGGGGACCGGGCACCGCGAATGGACCCGGAAGGTCTTCGCGGGACGGGAGGCCGGCGGCGAGTGCGAGAAGCGGCTCGCCCCGTCCAGCACCGGCCTCGACCTGATCGGCGACGGCCGCCGGATCGCCGCGTCCACCGACACCGGCAGGCCGCAGGTCTTCGATCTCGTCAAGGGCCGGACGGTCTGGCGCGGCGACGCTCCGGGCGTCCCGATCGACGGTGACGGGCACACGCTCCTGGTCAGGGATCACGCGGACACCGGCGCCCTTGCGCTGCTGGACTTCGGCACCGGCCGCGTCCTGTGGAAGGCGCCCGATCCCGGCCTGCCGGGGACGTCCGCGAGCTGGGAGACCGCCGTCACGCAGCGGCGCGTCGCCGTCAGCGGAGCCGAGGGCGACCACCCGTTCGTGCTCATTTACGACGCGTCCACGGGACGTCGCCTCGGCCGCTTCCCGGGTTGGCTGCAAGGGCTCGGGAACGACTGGGTCGCGATCGGCCACGACGCCAAAACGAACACGCTCACCTACGACTTCATCCGCGTCTGACGGCGCGCCGCCTACGATCCGCCGCGGCGGCGCCGGCCGGTGGCTTTGATCAGACGGGGCGGCGCGGAGGGCGCCCGCCACAGCTGGACGAGGTGCTGCTCGTCGGCGCCCGCGTCGCGGTCTCGGACGCTCGCGCGGACGCGGTACATGCACGTGGACGGCCACACCAGGTCGAACTCGAAGAGGCTGACCGCCTCCTGCCCGGGTGCGGCGGCCCGGAGCGTGGCCGCCGCCGGTGGCGGTCCGGGGACGTCGACGGTGTGGAACGTCCAGGAGTATTCGGCTACGCCGTCCCATGGCTCGGTGTCCAGCGAGGGTGGGCCGTCCAGGAGTTCGGCGGTGAGGCGGACGGCGCCGTCGCGCGTGCCGGTGAGGATGTGGGAGCGGACGGCGACGCCGTCGCCCTCGTCCAGCCAGGCGTAGGAGTCGAACCGGTACGCGGTGACGGGGAAAGGGTGATCGACGCCGGGAGCGGCGAACAGGACGTAACACCCCAGCTCGTCGACCTGGACGGTGACGGTGCGGTGCTGCGGCGCCGAAGGCTGCCGGGGCGCCGGCAGGCGGTCGCCGAGGGCTTCGCCGATGCGGTCCCGAAGCCGCCGGACGAGCGTCGATTCCTCCGGCTCGCGGGCGGCGGACTGGAAGGCGTCCATGTCGAGCAGGCCGGAGAGCAGGAACCAGTGGTCGGGGGTCAACGACACCGTGACCGTGGTGTCCTCGGGCAGATCGATGGCGTGGTGGCCGGTGTGCTCCCACAATTCGTCGAGTATCGCGCTGTATTCGCCGGCCTCGGCGACGTCGCCGTTCTCTCGCAATGACCGGCTGCTGTTGTCCAGCCTGCCGACCAGGCGGTGGCGCTCCTTCAGGCTCATCTCTACCGGATAGAGGGAACTCATTTTCGGAATCGTATGTCTTTCCGGGAAGGGCCGGCGTCACATGTGGTTCTGGCACTGGGTGAAGGACGGCGGTGTGGTGGGCGAGGGGCTGCCCGCCCGGGATCGAGCCCGTGCCCGGGAAGCCCGGACGGCTGCGCAGCGCGAGCCGGGCGAACAGGATGTTCTCCGCGAGGGCGCAGAAGCTTCGTCCGAAGGACGCCCCGGTACAGGCGGGCGTCGGTGGTCTGCCGAGACCCGGATCAGGCCAGGCGGGACACGAGGAGCACGGCGGACTCGGGCGTCACCAGCACCTCTGTTCCGGCGAAGCCGGGGCGCCGCAGCCAGGACTCGCGGACTTCGTCGCGGTCCTTTCCCGCGCGGTCCGCCGGGCGGGGACGCCATGCGGGCGTCAGGTCGTCGATGATCACGAGGCCGCCGACCGCGATGGAGTCGGCGAGGTCGTCGCCCAGTTCCTTGGCGCCGGCGCAGTCTGGAAAGACGAGGGCGAAAGGGCCGTGGCGTAGCACGGAGGACCAGTCGCCGGTGATGACCTCGACGCCGGGGACGCCGCCGAGGACGTCCCGGGCGACGGCCCCGTACCGGGCGTCGGCCTCGACGGTGACCAGCCGGGTGTCCGGCCGCTTGCCGGCCGCCATCCACGCGGCGCCGACTCCACAGCCCGTCCCGAGTTCGGCGATGGGCCCGGCGCTTCCCGCCGCCAGAACCCGCAGCAACCGCCCGACCTCGTCGGTGCACGACCGGGTGAATCCGGCCGCCGAAGCGGCTTCCTGCGCGGCGGCGACGACCTGCGGGATCTCCCCGGACGGCGTGCGCTCTGTCATGGCGTTCCTTCCCTGGCCTGCCTCTTCGTCTTCGGCCCCGGCGCGCCGGCCGAGGTGTCCTCCAGACGATCGACCGTGGCCGGGGCGATCCCGACGTCGGGGGTGATGGCGCAGGCCGTGCGCAAGGTGGCGGTCAGGGCGCTGGTCGCCAGCCGGACGAGATGCTCTTGCGGGACGTCGTGGTGCTGGATGTGGTCGACGATGAGTTCGTCGAGATAACCGACCCAGCCGCGCATGGAGGCGCGGAGTACGGGATGGACGGGGTGTCCGGCGCCGAGGGCGTCGAGAATGCGGAGAGCGCCCTGCCAGCGCAGGTCTTCGATAATGGCGCGGACCTCGGGGTCCGAACCGTTTCCGCCGCGGATGAGGGTGAGGAATCCCGCGGCGTGGCGGTCCATGTAAGTGATGTGCCGGCTGATGGCGTCGCGCAGCCGCTCGGCCGGCGTCTCGCCTTCGGGCGGGGTTTCCTGAAGGATTCGCAGCGCTTCGCCGGCCGCACGGATGGTGGCCAGGTAAAGCCCGCGCTTGTTGGTGAAGTGGTGCGCGATGAGCCCGTACGCGACGCCCGCTCGGCGCGCGATCTCGGTGGTGGTCACCTCGTCGTAGGCGCGTTCGGAGAACAGCTGCGAGGCGGCCGTGACGAGCCGGACGCGCCGGTCGACGCGGGGCGTCTCGGAGCCGTCGGGCTGCGGGCCGGTCATGGCAGCAGCCTAGAGCGCGTCGGCGGTCGGCCGCGGAGCTCGGATGCGGCGCAGGGCGCCGGCTCTTGCTTGACGGTGCGGGAGAGCGGTATTACCGTCCAGATTGATTGATAATCAGTCAACTTGGGAGGCCTGATGGGCGCCACCATTGCGGCGGGAGCGGGCGGGTGAGCCGTCGATCAGTGGCAGGGGCGCCGATCCTGGTGACGGGCGCTTCGAGCGGGATCGGCCGAGCGGTGGCGTTCGCCCTGGCGGAGCGGGGTGGGCGGCTGGCGATCGCCGCCCGGCGCCGGGCGGCCCTGGAAGACGTCGCCGACCAGATCGAGGACGCCGGACGGGTACGTCCATGCGTGATCGAGGCGGATCTCTCCCGTCCCGGCGCGGCCGCCGAACTGGCGCGGGACGCGATGTCCGCGCTGGGCGGTGTCCAGATTCTGATCAACAACGCCGGAGCCGGTCTGGTGGCCGCGCAGAGCATCACCGGTGATGACGACCAGGCGCGGGCGCTGTTCGAGACGAACCTCTGGTCGCCGCTCGCCCTGACCCGCCACCTGTTCCCCGCCCTGCGCTCCAGCGGCGGGGTGGTGGTGAACGTGACCTCCACCCTGCGGGCCGTGCCGATCCCGCTTCTCGGCTACTACGGCGCGTCCAAGGCCGCCCTGGCGCATCTGACCCTCACGCTGCGGAACGAACTGAAGGGCACCGGCGTGTCGGTGCTGGAGATCGTCCCCGGCGCCACGGACACCGCCGCCCGCGACATCGATCTGCTCCCCTGGCGGGCCGGGCCGATGCGCACCCCGCCGCCGGTCACCCCCGAGTCGGCGGCCAAGGCGATCGTGAAGGCCGTCGAGAGGGGAGGGCGCCGCCGCACCCATCCGGCGACGTCGCTCCTGCCCCTGGAGGTGCCGGCCTTGGGACGGCTCATCGCCGCGATCGTGACGCGCCGCGTCGAGACCGGTTCCGCCGGGTAGGCGGCGTGGCCGCCCGTTGTTTCCCGAGGGGTCAGGCGAGGGGGCCGGTGGCGACGGTGATGGTGCCGCCGGGGAGCCAGCTGGTGCCGGTGTGCGTGTGTTGCGCCGGGGTTCTCGACGGCATGAAGGTGACGAGGGAGGCCGCGTACAGGCGGGGCGGGTCGTCGTCCTCCCTGCTGCCGCGCCATGCCGCGTAGCCGGCGGCGGTGGGCGTTTCGTCCGGGAAGCGGGCCCGGAGTTCGGCGGCGTAGCGGAGCGGGTCCGGGGCGCGCGGCGAGAAGCGCAGCGGGAGCATCTGGGCGGCCGGGATGGCCAGCAGCGGCGCGCTGAGCAGCCAGGGTGCCAGGTAGGCGCCCTGCCCGCGCAGGCTGCCCCGCGCCATCTGGCGGAGGACCGCGTCCGCCTTCGACCAGCCCGAGACGACGACGACCGGCCGGTTCGCGCCCGCTGTCGTGATCTTCATTCCGGCTCGCGCGGTCGCCTCCCGGACGGCCAGCGCCGCGGCCCGCGAGCGGGGTGATCCGTCGGCGATGAGGTGGACGGAACGGACCCCGCGTCCGGCGAGGAAGCCGACCGTCGCGCGGAGGGCGGCGGCGTCCGCGGTGCCGAGGCGGTCGGCGGGACACGCGGGTGGGGAGCCGCCCGAGACCAGGGCTCCGAGGGCGGCGCTCGCGCATTCCGGGCCGTCCGTGCGGAGCTGCGGCGACGCGGCCGCGTCCCGGCCGGTGTCGACGGTGATGGAGGCCGTCCGGCCACCGGAGCCGACGTTGATCCGGCTGCGGCCGGGCGGGAGCCACACCTGCCGCCAGGTCCCCGGCGCGCCCGGCATGCGCGACGTCGCGCTCGCCGGATCGCGGGACGTCCCCACCGACACCGGACGGTCGCCGGCGTGGACGAGGTTCCAGCCGGGGCGCTGCGGCGTCACCAGGACCGGCATCCGCTCCCCGGCCACGTCGACCTCGCGCAACAGCGGCACGCCGGGGGTGACCCGGTCCCGGACGACCGCGAGCGAGCCGCCCACGGTGAGCGTCGCGAGCGCGGCGGCCAGAACCGCACCGGACGCGACGGAGCGCCGGGGGTGCTGCAACGCGCGGGGCGTCGCGAGCGCCACCGCGGCCAGCGCCAAGGCAACCAGGACGCGGTCCACGGCCACGAGGTAGCCGACCGCCGCGACGGCGGCGACGACGGAGACGAGCACGGTGAGCCTGCGGGACGGCGGGCCGGTGCGCGGCCGGAGCAGCGCGGCGCCCGCCACGACGGCGGTGGCGAGCAGGGCGACGACGCGGATCGCCGTGGTCGTCCAGCCGTCGTCCGGCACCGCGCCGTGGCCGCCGTGCCCGCCGTCCGCCCACGCCGGGGAGGCGACGAGCAGCAGCGCCGCCGCCCCCGCCGGAACGCGCAGGACGTCAGCGGACGTCGGCATCGGAGACCGCGAACAGGACGCCGTGCGGCCGGGCGTCGCCGGTCTCGCCGTGCGGCCACGCGGACCGGTTGAACTCCACGCACGGCCGGCCGGTGTGCTCGTCCTTGAAGGTCCGGTCCAGGGAGAGCTGCTGCCGCGGCGAGATGTTCACCATGCAGACGCGGTGGTCGCCGTCGAACGGCGAAGCGGCGACGAAGTAGTTCGCCAGCACTAGCCGCGTCGGCTGCCGCGTCTCCTGGTAGTAGCCGCCGGGGCCCTGCCGGAAGTTGTCCAGCGCCGCCCAGTGCGGGCCGCCGGTCGTCGGGTCCTCGACGGGCAGGACGCTCACCAGCGACGGGCAGTCGGGCTCGGCGCCGCCGCGCTTGACTTCTTCCAGAGTGTCGATGTTGCACCGGGTCCGCTTGCCCGCGTCGACGAGCTTGCGGACGTCCAGCACGTACACCATGCCGGTGTCCTTGCCGCCGGACGACTCGTCCCCCCGGCGCATGACGACGTGGTACAGGTACCGGTCGTCCGCGCTGGTCTGGAGCCAGGAGCCGCCGTCCATGCCGACGCGGTTGTCCAGCTCGGGGGCGAGCCTGGTGAACGCGGTCGTGTCGTCGAAGACCTCACGCCACTTCGGCTTCGGATCGGTGATGTCGGGTGTGTAGTAGATGGACGCTCCGCCCATCGTCGACACGAATCCGCCCTTGTGGTGGCGTTCGTTGGTGAGCGCCGTCTCCATCACCACGCGCGGCTCCTCCTCGATGAGGAACGGCTCCTTGCGCGGGCCGTCAGGCAGGCGGGAGACCGACAGCAGCCTGGGACGGTCGCGGTGCGCGATGTCGTAGATCCGCACGGTGTCGCGGGCGATGTAGAAGTCGGCGGACGGGATCAGCATCAGGCTCCGCACCTCGGCGAAGTCGCTGGTGACCAGCCGGTTCAGGTCCTCGCGCACCCGGATGCCGTGCGGGTTGGCACAGGTCGGCGGGTCCACCTGCGGGATGCTGTGGCAGGTGTCGGGCTCGGCCGCCTCCGTGGCCGCCGGGTACTCGACCCGCACCCGGCCGCTCTGGTCCAGCCGGAGCACCTCGCCGGGCGTCCCGGCCGCGCCGTTGCCGGTCCTGACCTCGCCGTGCGTGTACGTGCACGGCCCGGGGACGTTGGGACCGCCCATGTAGGCGCCGTACGCTGTGCCGTCCTTCAGGGTCGTGAAGGCGTCCGGGGCCGTGCCGCAGGGGGTGTCCGTGGCGGTGACGACGCCGCTGAGCTTGACCTGCGGAAGCCGCGCGACGTCGAACACGTAGGTCGTGTCGCTGAGCAGCCCGCCCGCGTACACCTTGTCGCCCTTGTGCCACACGTACTGCATGTGGTGCGGCTCGTTCTGCAGCAGCGGCCCGATGGTCGCGGTGTTGACGACCTTGCCGTAGTCGCGGGAGCCCTTCGTCGCGTCGATCACGGCGAGGAAGTCGGGGTCGGCGGAGCCCTCGCCGTCGGCCTTCCGGTGGGCGGCGTGGCTCGCGGCGCCGACCGGGCCGCCGGGAACGCTCGCGTCGCCCGTCCAGACCAGCAGCCACTCCTTCCGCCGGCCTTCGCCCTTCGCACGCACGACGTGGTTCGTGACGGTGTAGGTGGTGCCGTCGCGTCCCTTGATGCTGGACGTGCTGACGACCACGTCACCGGCCCCGGCGTCGGCCCCCGCCAAGGGTGGGGACGCGACCAGCCCGGCGGCGGTCGCCGCCAGCGCGATGAGAACGATCGCCCTTCGGCGCAGGTTCGAGAACGGTTCGATGCCGACCATGGCCTTCTCCCCCGTGTTTCTGCAGGCGGGATCGCCGATCGGCGTCAATTTACTATACTAATTACTAGCTATCCAGAGCCGGATGCACGGCACGCGACCCCGAAGCCGGAAGGGTGCGCGGATTAACGCCCCCGAGGCCCGGACATGAAGACTTTCCGCGTCCGAGGACGCCGTTCCGCAACAGAGCCGCCCCGGCGTCTACCGGGCACGCCCACCATCGCCCACGCCACATCCGGCCGGCGAGCCCACCCCGAACTCCACGGCGCCAAGCGCAGAACATACCAGCTGGTCAGCACATATGTGGTCGAGCCGAACTCCACTCGATGCCCCCGCCGGAAAATCCACCGTCCCACCAACGCCGAGTGAACTCTCGGGTCAATACCCTGCCCACGTTCGAGCGTTTCCTCGGCCGCCGACCTCCGCACAGCATCCGCCCACCCCGCCACCGGCCACCCCGCACTCGCCCGCCATTCCCGATAGAACGCGCTCACAGGCCACGGCTCCGCTATAAAATCCTCTAGCTGACCGAATCCGGCCCACCGACCGAAGTTTGAGCGAAGCGCTTCGACGACTCCCGGCCGAGGTCTCTCCATCGCGGTGTCGATTTCGGGGGCGGGCGTTCGTGTAGGGGGTGACAGGGCCGCGGCAGAGCGGCCCGCGCAGCGGAAGGAATCAGGTCTATGCGCTCGATCAGCGTCACGATGTTCGTCTCCCTCGACGGAGTGGTCCAGGGGCTGGGGCGCCCGGACGAGGACACCCGCGGCGGGTTCACCCACGGAGGCTGGGGCCCGAAGTACAACGACGAGGTGATGGGCCGCGAGATGGCCAAGGGGATGGCCAACGCAGGAGACATGCTGTTCGGCCGCCGAACCTGGGAGGACTTCCTCAACGCCTGGGGACGGGCCACCGACGGCAACCCGTTCACCAAGCACATGAACGCGGCCACGAAGTACGTGGCGTCAATGACGCTGGACGACGCGGACGCCTGGGAGAACTCGATCCTGCTGCGCGGCGACGCCGCGGAGACGGTCGCGGAACTGAAGGCCCGGCCGGGCGGGAATCTCGCGATCAACGGCAGCGCCGCCCTGGTCCAGAGCTTGCACGCCGCCGGCCTGATCGACCGCTACACCCTGCTGATCCATCCCCTGACCCTCGGCACCGGCAAGCGCCTCTTCGAGGGCCCCGCTCCCCTGACCGAGTTCGACCTCACCGAAACCGTCACCACCCCCAAGGGCGTCATCATCGCCCACTACACCCGCCACTGACCCCGGACGAAGCGCTCTGCAGATCTCCGTGCCCAGCGCGCGTCCGGCCGCGGTCCCGGAAATCTATCCTGGAGGTCACCCCGGTCTCCGGTTCGAAGAGGCGGCGAGAATCGGCTCGCGATCCGTGACCTGGCGTCACAATGACGCCGGAGAACTACCTGTTCAATGAACCCGAGGCGTGACTTGTGTCCGGTGCCTGGACTCAGACCGCCGGCCGGAGGGCGGGTCTACGGGGTGGAGCCCGAAGACGTACCGCCCTTTCGGCATTTCCGCGGCCCTTCCGATCTTCATTGGCCGAGGGCTACCGTCCAAAGTAGCCCGCAGCCCGAGCTCGCTGAAGACCGTGGAGGCTCCACCCTCCCTCCTCTCAGCACCGTGAGCACCGGCGGCGGGTCAGCCCCGCGACGGCAGTCCAGGCACCGGCACAAGAGGAGATCGCCCTTGGCCTCACAGGATCCGAACACGGGCGTGGTCATCGCAGTCACGGTGATCGCGATCGCGCTCTTCGTCCTCATCGGTTTCATCGTGCATCGCGCTCTCACCGCCCCGGCCTTACGGCCCGCGGCGGTACTCACGGCCGCCGCCGCAGTTCTGACGGCGGTCGCCAGCGTCATCGCCGTTCTTCCAGTCATCATCCGCGCCCTCAACGGCGGGTAGATGGCCGAGGAGATCTCACACAGGGGAGGACGCGGGCGCGCTTCCGCGGACGCGTCCTCCCTTCGGCGTGGATTCTGGTACGCCCTCGGGTCCGAACAGCGCGCCGCGCTTCGTGACGTGGGGCGTCTACGGCATTTCGATGCCCGGACGCCCTTGGTGCACGAAGGCGACGGGTCCGACCACGTGCTGATCATCCAAGAGGGCTGGGCCAAGGTGACCAGCAGCACGGAAGACGGTCACAACGTGGTCCTGGCCGTGCGGGGTCCCGGCGACCTGATCGCCGAAAGCGCGGTTCTGGGCGCCCGGACTCGTTCGGCGACGGTCACAGCCCTTTCCCCCGTGAACGCCCTGGTGTTCCCCGCAGCGAGATTCATCGCCTTTCTGGACGCGCATCCCGAAGCATGGATGCTGGTCAGCGGCACGTTCGTGAGACGGCTCGATGACGCGGATCGGCGCCTGGAAGTACATGTCACCAGCACGGGGGCCCAGCGCCTCGCGATGCTGCTCCTCGATCTGGCCGAGCTCTCCGCCGTGCACGGCCCCCCGAGGGCGGACGGGAGCGTGGAAATAGCACCCCAGCTGTCCCAGGAGGAGATCGGCAGTTGGATCGACGCCTCCCGTGAGACCGTCGCGCGGTCCTTGGCCCGCCTGCGCAGGCAGGGTCTGATTCGTACTGGCTGGCGCAAAATCACGGTGGTTGATCTGCACAGGCTGCGGGCCTTCGCCCAGAACAACGAGGACACAGACCCGCACGAGCAGTAGCGAACTCGTGGCTTCAGCAGTTCCACCAGGTAGCGCCGCATTCATGTGGGCAAGGCGCGAAATCCCCTGGTTTTGGGGGTTGGTAGGGGCGTGAGGGTTGGTTAGTTTTTGGGCTGGTCGCTCGTGGTTAGGGAATCCATGCTTCCTGCGAAGGTTTCTGGGCGGCGTCCTATGGTCGGGGGCGGTGGGGGGTTGGCGCTGGCGTTGTTGTGCGGGTGCCAGCTCACGTTGGTGGTCGACGCCTCGATCGTGAACATCGCGTTGCCCAGCATTCAGCGGGGGCTCGGGTTCAGTGACGCCGGGCTCTCGTGGGTGGTCAACGCGTACACGCTCGCGTTCGGGGGGTTGCTGCTGCTCGGGGGGCGGGCCGGGGATCTGCTCGGGCATCGGCGGGTGTTCGCCGCGGGGGTGGGGGTGTTCACCGTCGCGTCGCTGGCCGGGGGGTTCGCGGTCGCGCCGGGGTGGCTGCTGGCGGCTCGGGCGCTGCAGGGCGTCGGGGCCGCGTTCGCCGGGCCGGGGGCGCTGGCGCTCATCGCGACCACGTTCCAGGACGCGGAACGCAGGAGCCGGGCGCTGGCCGTGTTCTCCATGGTCGCGAGTGCGGGGATGGTCGTGGGGCTGGTGCTCGGGGGCGTCCTGACCGCGTGGGCGTCGTGGCGGGCCGTGCTGTTCGTCAACGTGCCGGTGGGGCTCGCGATCGTGCTGCTCGTGCCGCGGGCCGTGCGGGAGTCACCCAGGCAGGAGGGACGGTTCGACGTGGGCGGGGCGCTCGCGTGCACCGTCGGGTCGGCGCTGCTGGTCTACGGGTTCATCCGCGCCGCCGAGCGGGGGTGGTCCGGGACGCTCACGGTGGGCGCCTTCTGCGGGGCGGGGGTGCTGCTGGCGCTGTTCCCGGTGATCGAGTCGCGGGCGCGGCAGCCGATCGTCCCGCTGCGGCTGTTCGCCGACCGGGACCGGGTGGGCGCCTTCCTCATGCGGTTCCTGCTCACGGCGGCCATGAGCGGGATGCTGTTCTTCCTGACGCTCTACGTGCAGGGGGTGCTGGGGTACGGGCCGCTGGCGACGGGGTTCGGGTTCCTGCCGACGACGATCGCGCTGATCGCCGCCAGCCGGGCGGTGCCCGGGCTGCTGCCCCGGTACGGGCCGCGGCCGATCATGGCGGCCGGGGCGGTGCTGTGCGTGGCCGGGATGGTGTGGCTGACGCAGGTGTCGCGGGACAGCTCCTACGTCGCGGTGATCCTCGGGCCGGTGCTGCTGTTCGGGGCCGGGACGGGGCTGGTGGCGGTGGCGGCGACGTTCACGGCGATGCGGTCGGTGGCGCCCGGGGAATCCGGGGCCGCCTCGGCGCTGCTGCAGAGCATGCAGCAGATCGGCGGGTCGCTGGGCGTCGCCGTCCTGGTCACCGTGGACCATGGCGGCTCGTCGGAGGTGGACGGCATGCGGGACGCGTTCACGGCCGGGGTCGCGTTCACCGCCTGCATGCTCGTGGCGCTGGCCGCCTTCCGCGCTCAGGGACGTTCCGGATCGCAGAGCTGAAGCCGCAGCTCGCAGCTGTAGCGCCGGCCGTCCGCGCCGGGCAGCCATGATTCGTCCAGGTCCGGCAGCAGTTCGGTGAAGACGACGGGAACGTCGTCGCCGGACGTCTGGCGGGCGGCGCGGAGCAGCGTGGCGAACGAGGAGACGTAGCGGGGGCCGGTGAAGTCGACGTAGACGGGCTTGACCTCCGTGCCGACCTTCGCGAAGACGCGTTCGGGCATGCCGAGGGCGCGGCGCAGGCGGCGGGCGGCGAGGTACTCGCGGGGGCCGTGCGCGGGTGCGATGCCGGTTCCGCCGACGGTCGTGCGCCAGGTCTCGCGGGCGACGACGAGCCCGTCCAGGGTGAGCCGCGGGTGGTGGGGGCCGGCGCCGGCGAGCTTGAACGCCTCGGCGCCGAGCCAGCCGAACAGCAGCGCGAACACCTCGCGGAGCGGGCGCCGGAGCCCGCCCGGTCCGGTGACCTCCAGGGCCGCGTCGTGCTCGGCCACGGTGAGCGCGACCAGCGGCAGGACGCGGGCGGGGTCCGCTCCGGGTGCCGCGGCGAACGCGAGCTGGTGGTCGGTGGCACCGAGGACGGGCGCGATGCGCGCGGTGTACTGGGGCCACCAGGTCGGGTACAGCGGCCGGAACTGGGGGCCGATGTCCTCGGCCGCCGCGGCGCGCAGCCGGTCCGGCTCGGGGTGCCGGTCGGCGAAGACGGCGCAGTCGAGGGTCGGCCACGCGGTGTGCATCTCGCCGAGGACGAGGGTGAACTCCCCCGCCGCCATCGCCTCGGCGCCGGCCGCGCCGAGGCACAGGTCGGGGCTGTGGATGCGGGCGCCCGCCCAGCCGGGACGCTCGGCGGCGAACAGCCGGGCGGCGGGCTCGTCCAGGTCGGCGGCGGTGAAGGCGAGGCGGCGCTCGCCCGGCGCGCCGTCCAGGCCGAACAGCGCGTTCCAGCGGCGGGCGAACTCGGCGGCGACCGCGTCCACCGGGCGGTCGGGCCCGGTCAGGAGGGCCTGGGCCGCGTCCCAGAACGCGGGCATCGGCACGCCGCCGGCGCCCGGTTCGAGCAGGTCGCGGTACAGGTCGCGGAAGGCGGCGTCGTAGGCGTCCGCGAGGGTCGCCGACAGCCAGCGCGCGGCGGGCAGGAGGACGGAGCCGAACGGGCCGGCGAGCGCGTCCAGGAGCGGGCGCCCGAACGTGACGTCCAGGTCGCGGACGGTGTCCTCGTAGCAGAGCCGCCGCCCCGCGTACATCTGGCCGCTGCGCCGCTCCGGCTCCGCTCCGGTGACGGCGGTGAACTCGGCGTCCAGGTGTTCCAGCGCGGCGGCCAGGGCGCCGGCGTCGCCCGCGGCGGCGGCCACGGACGCGCGTGCCCGGTCGAGCCGGGCGAGTCCGGCCAGTGCCCGTTCCCGGGCCATCGGTTCGGGGATCGCGTCGAGGGTGCCGCGCAGCACGCGTTCCGCCTGCGGGTTGTACGGCATGTCCACGCCCCGCCAGACGATCCCTTCGTCGACCAGTCCGTCCAGGGCGGCCGCCAGGGGCGGGTCGGGGGCGATCCCGGCCGCGGCCCGGGTGCCGTCGCAGCCGGACAGCACCTCGGCTTCGGCGGCGGTCAGGGGGCGCGGGTCCTTCCCCGGGCGCAGGACGCGGTCGCCGTCGGTGAGCAGGTGCGGGTGGACGCCGGCGGGCAGCCACGGCGCCACGTCGGGGTCGTCCAGGAGGGCGGCGACGTACGCCTCCAGCGCCCAGAACTCGAAGTCGACCTTGCGGGACCTGACCAGCCCCTCACCCGGGCGCGCCTCGACGGCGTCCGCGGCCTCCGGGTCGAGGGTGCCCCAGGCGACGGGGCCGAAGAAGCCCGCGGTGTCGTTCTTGCCGCAGTAGCGCTGCCAGTAGCGGACGAGGGTGTTCTCGCGCCCCCGCCGCTTCTTGCGCTCCAGCCTCGGGTTCTTCCCCGGCCGGACGGCCGCGCCGTCGGCGAGACGTGCCAAATGCAGCGCGGCGGCGGGATTCTGCCATGTCACCGCCTCGCGGAAGAGCGGGTTGGCGGCGATCATCGCGGCGGCGCGGCTCGCGTCCGCCAATGCGGCGTCCATGGCCTGCGCGAATTCGGTTTCACCGGTGGTGCCGTCGAGAAAATCATCGGCGGTCGCGGCGCATTCCGGCGCGGCGAAAAGCGCGAGTCCGTCCGCGGGGAATCCGGTGGAGCGGATCAGCACATCTCGCCAAACCGTCCATCGCGTTCCGGGTAGCGGCACCGAGTGCCGTCCATCGCCCATGCGATCTCCCTCCGCCACCGGAAACGGCTCTCGCCCCGCGAAGGAGATCAACATAATGTGTGATTTGTTTGCCGTCACCCTCCCGGAGGTCCGCACATGCGCTGCGACGGTCTGTTCCTCGCCGGGCTCGCCCAGCGGATCCCCGCGGCCGTGGACGTGGACGGGGCGGTGGACGACGGCCGCTACGACCCCGCCGACCGGAAGGCCGACGCGTACGCCTCCGTCGCCGTCGCCGCCGCCGAGGCCCCGCCCGAGATGGCGGCCGCGGCGGCCCGCCTCGCGCTGCGCCGGGCGGAGATCCCGCCGTCGGACGTCGCGCTCCTGCTGCACGCGTCGGCCTGGTTCCAGGGCGTCGACTACTGGCCGGCCGCCTCGTACGTGCACCGCGAGGTCCTCGGCGAGGACGGCCGGCGCGCGCCCGCGCTGGACGTCCAGCAGATGTGCGCGGGCGCCCTCGGCGCGCTGGAGCTGGCCGCCTCCTACCTGGCCGCCGACGCCTCCCGCGCGTCCGCCCTGGTCACGACCGCGGACCGGTTCACCGACCCCGGGTTCGACCGGTGGCGCGGGGACGTGCGCGGCATCGTCTACGGGGACGGCGCGGCCGCGGCGGTGCTCGCCCGGGACGGTTTCGCGCGGCTGCTGGCCGTCTCGACGGTCGTCGACACCGCGCTGGAGGGCATGTACCGCGGCGACGAGCCGTTCGCCGCGGGCCCGGGCCGCCCGGTGGACGTGCGCGCCCGCCGCGCCGCGTTCGCCGCGCACGCCAGGCGGTTGGCGGGAAGCCTGGCGGAGCGGACCACGTCGGGCCTGAGCGAGGCCGTCGGCCGGACGCTGGACGAGGCCGGGCTGGGGCTCGCCGACGTCTCCCGGTTCGCCTTCCCCAACGTCGGCCTGCACGTGCTGCGCACCCGGTACGCCGAGCCGCTCGGCCTGGACGTGGAGCGGACCACGTGGGAGTGGGGCCGCCGCACCGGGCACGTCGGCGCGGCCGACCAGCTCACCGGCCTGACCCATCTGGTCGAGACCGGGCAGGCGGGGCCGGGCGACCGGGTGCTGCTGGTCGGGATCGGCGCCGGGTTCGCCTGGACGTGCGCCGCCGTCGAGATCATCGAGCGTCCCGGCTGGGGCGGCTGACGCCCGCGGACATTGCGGAGCGCTGGCCGATCGGACCGTCGTGACCGCCCTCTGTTATGTCATGACGTCACAAAAAGACGGATCAATCCTGTTTCACTCGTGATGGTTCCACTTTACGGAAGATCATGTTTTTATGTTCCCGACCAGCTTGTGCCGGTACACCCCGGAAGGTCGCGGTTTGCCAATGAAGGTGCTTTACATCACCGGTTGGTGTCGCAGCGGCAGCACCATGCTGGGCAACGTCCTCGCCGAGGTCCCCGGGATCGTGCACGTCGGCGAACTGCGTTTTCTCTGGTTGAACGGGGTTCTCGGAACGGGCAGCAACGGCCGGTGCGGCTGCGGGCTCGGCCACCGCGAATGCCCGTTCTGGTCCGAGGTGCTGGAGGAGGTCCGCCCGCCCGGGACGTCCCTCGAACGGCACGCCGCCGACGTCGTCGCCTGGCAGGGCGCGTACCGGACCCGGCACACCTGGCGGGTGCTGCGCGACCCGCCGCGGGACGGCTGGCCCGACGTGCTCGCCGCCACCTACCGCGCGATCGCCCGGGTCTCGGGGGCGCGCGTCATCGTCGACAGCTCCAAGTTCGCCTCGGACGCCGCGCTGCTGGCGTCCCTGCCGGGCGTCGAGGGAAGCTACGTCCACCTGATCCGCGATCCCCGCGCGGTCGCCTGGTCGTGGCTCCGTCCCAAGGCGTACACGGGCCGCCGCTCCGCGCTGAACAGCACCTGGCACTGGACCGGCTTCAACCTGGCGGCCGAGGCGGTCGGCCGCGCGCACCGGGACCGCTCGCTGCACATGCGCTACGAGGCCCTGGTGCGCAGCCCCCGCGCCGCCGTCGGCACCATCCTCGACCTGCTCGGGCACGAGGGCCGCAACCCCGTCGCCGCCGACGGGACGGTGGAACTCGGCGGCAACCACACGGTCACCGGCAACCCCAACCGGTTCGGCCGCGGCCGGACCCGGATCGAGGAGGACCGCAGGTGGCAGGCCGCGCTGCCCCGCCCCCAGCGTTCCGCGACCACGCTCATGGCGCTCCCGCTGCTGCACCGGTACGGCTACGAGAAGAGGGTGTGACGTGGACCTCGGACTGAACGGGAAGGTGGCCCTGGTCGCGGGCGGGTCGGCGGGCATCGGGCTCGCGATCGCCCGCGACCTGGTGCGCGAGGGCGCCACGGTGTCGATCGCGGGCCGCGACCCCGGCCGGCTGGCCAAGGCCCGCGACGCGATCCGCGCGGACCTCGGCGCGGAGGTCGGGACCCGCCCGCTGGACGTGCGCGACACGGAGGCGGCGCGGGCGTGGGTGGACGACGCCGCCGCCGAGCACGGCGCCGTCCACATCATGGTCACGAACGCGGGCGGGCCGCCCGCCGGGCCGACCGGGGCGTTCGGCCCGGACGACTACCGCGCCGCGCTCGACCTCGCGATGGTCTCCCACATCGGGCTCGTGCAGGCCGCGCTCCCGCACCTGCGGGACGCCGGCTGGGGCCGGGTCCTGATGGTCACCAGCGAGACGATCCGCGACCTCATCCCCGCGTTCGCGCTGTCGGGGATCGTGCGGACCGGGCTGGTCGGCTACGCCAAGACCCTCGTGCACGAACTCGGCCCCGGGGACGTCACCGTCAACGTCCTCGCGCCCGGCTACACCGCGACGGACGCGCTGCTGTCCGGCATCACCGGCGAGCCCGAGGCCGAGACCGCACGCGTCGCGCGGGAGGCGGGCATCCCGCTCGGCCGGGTCGCGCGGCCGGAGGAGGTCGCGGCGGCCGGGGTGTTCCTGCTGAGCGCCCGCGCGAGCTTCGTGACCGGCACCGTCCAGGTCGTCGACGGCGGCCGTTCCCTGGGGGTCTGACCATGCCGGAGGTGCCCGTGTCCGAAGTGCGCATGCTGCTGGACGATCCCGAACTGACCCGGCGCAGCCCGGGCGAGGAGTTCGCGCTCGCCCACGCCCGGTACGGGCCGGACGCGGCGGTCGGGTTGCGCGCCTCCATCAGCGACCTGTTCCCGCCGGCCAAGCGCCGTCCCCGGCTCACCGTCCGGCACCTGCTCCGCAAGGCCGTCGTGGACGCCGACGAGGTCGTCGTCTTCACCGAGCGGGCCGAGAACACCTCGCCGGACGACGCCGCTCCCGAGTGGGAGTTCGAGGTGGGCTCGGCGACCGTCCGGACGCAGGTGGTGCGGGCCTCGGTGCCGGTGCCCAAGGAGATCCTCGCCGATCCTGCCGCGCTCGCCGCGTTCGTCGACTACCGCCTGCTGGTGCGGCTCGGCACGGCGGAGAACGACGTGCTGCTCAACGGGACGGGACCGATCCAGGGCCTGCTGCGCGTCCCGGGCCTGCGCGAACGGCCCGCCGACCCGTCGGACGGAGGGTCGGCGGCCCGGACGCTGCTGGCGACGGCGGCGCTGTGCGAGTGGTACGGCGGGTCCGCGGACGGGATCGTCATGCACCCCGACGACTGGTGGCCGCTCGTGGAGGACGGCGCGTTCCTGGAACGGCTCGCCGTGCAGGGCGTCAAGGTCAGCAGGACCCGCATGGTGCCCGCGGGCACGGCCCTGGTCGGCGACTTCACCGCCGCCGCGACGCTGCTGGACCGCCGGTCCTCCACGATCCGGCTGGACGGGGACGCGCTCGTGGCCGAGATCCGCGAGGGCCTCGCCGTCCATCTGCCCGGCCATTTCGTGCTCACCTCCCTTCCCGGCGGGCGCTGATGGGCGCGGCGGCACCGGCCGGCCCGCCGGAGGCGGACCTGCCCGCGATCGCCCACCGGGTCCGCGAGCACATCGTGCGGATGTGCGCCGGCCCGGAGGGCGGCCACCTCGGCGGGTCGATGTCGCTGGTGGAGATCCTCACGCTCCTGTACTTCGAGGTGATGCGGGTCGATCCGCGCCGCCCCGCCGCGCTGGACCGTGACATCTTCATCCTCAGCAAGGGGCACGGCGCGATGTGCCTGTACGCGGTGCTCGCCGAGCGGGGCTTCTTCCCCGTCGCGGAGCTGGCGGAGTACTCCCGGCCGGGCAGCAGGCTGATGGGCCATCCGGTCCGCGCGGTGCCCGGCGTGGAGATGCCCACCGGATCGCTCGGGCACGGGCTCGCGCTCGCCAACGGGTTCGCCGTCGCCGACCGGGGCCGCCGCTGCTTCGCCGTCCTCGGCGACGGCGAGCTGCAGGAGGGCGCGGTCTGGGAGGCGGCCATGGCCTCGGCCGCGCTCGGCCTCGGCAGCCTGACGGCCGTCGTCGACCGCAACCGCCTCCAGATCACCGGCCCCACCGAGGACGCGATCGGGCTGGAGCCGCTGGCGGACCGCTGGCGCAGCTTCGGCTGGACGGTGCGCGAGGTGGACGGCCACGACTTCGGCGCGCTGCGCGAGGCGCTCACTCCCGGCGGAAACGGGACCGGGCCTCCGGTGGCGGTCATCGCCCGCACCGTCAAGGGGCGCGGCCTGCCGTCGCTGGAGGCGGAGACGCGCAGCCACTACGCGAGGCTGAGCGGCCGCCAGGCCGAACGGTCCCTGGCCGTGCTCCAGGCCCGGCACAGGAGGGCCGGCTCGTGACGGCCGCCCCTGGGACGGCCCGGCCGCGCTCCGCGCGGGAGGTGTACCGCGACCTGCTGCCGGAGCTGATGCGCGCCGACGACCGGATGTACTGCCTGGACAGCGACACCGGGCTGTTCGAGGCGGCCGCCTTCGCCGAGGTCCCCGGCCGCTACCTCAACCTCGGCATCGCCGAGCACAACCTGATGGGGACGGCCGCGGGCCTGGCCGCCAGCGGGAACGTCCCGTTCGTCACGACGATGGCGACCTTCGCCGCGACCCGGGCACTGGAGGCCATCAAGATCGACATCGCGTACAACGCGCTGCCGGTCCGCATCGTCGCCACCCACGGCGGGCTGGCCGCCGGGCACCTCGGCCCGACCCACCACGCGCTGGAGGACCTGGCCGTGATGCGGGCGCTGCCCGGCTTCACCGTGGTGGTCCCGGGCGACGCGGGGCAGGCGGGCGAGGCCGTCCGGCAGTGCGCGGCGCTGCCCGGCCCCGCCTACGTCCGGCTCGGCCGCTCCGCCACCCCCGGCCTGGACGGCGCGGCGCCCGGGGCCGGCCCGTTCGAGCTCGGGCGGGCGCAGTGGCTGCGGCGCGGCGGGGACGTGGCGATCGTCGCCTGCGGGCCGCATCCGGTGCTCGCCGCGGTGCGCGCCGCCGACCGGCTCGCCGAGCGGGGCGTGCGGGCCGCCGTCCTCAACCTGCACACGCTGCGCCCGCTCGACGTCGCGGCCGTGGTCGCGGCGGCCGAGGGCACCGCGGGCGTCGTCACCGTCGAGGAGCACTGGCGCTCGGGCGGCCTCGGCGGCGCCGTCGCCGAGACCCTCGCCGAGCACGCGCCGGCCCGGGTGGCGCGGGTCGGCATGCCCGACACGTTCGCCGAGCGCGCGGGCGGCCAGGAGGACCTGCTCGACCGGTACGGCATCACGGCGGGCGCCGTCCTCGCCGCGGCGCTGAACCTGACCGGCGGAACCCATGGAGGTGGCACGCATGACCCAGACCTGTCCCGAGTGTGAGGGCCCGGTCCAGCTCGCCGAGCCGGTCCGGCTCAGCGAGATCGCGCAGTGCGCCGACTGCTCCAGCGAGCTGGAGGTGGTCGGCCTGGACCCGGTGGCCCTCGCGCTCGCCCCCGAGATCGAGGAGGACTGGGGCGAGTGAGGCCGGTGGCCGTGCTGGCCTCCCGGGTGCGGTACGAGGAGAAGCGCATCTTCGCCGCGCTGGAGCGCCGGGGGGTGCCGTACGCGCACGTGGACACCCGCCGGTTCAGCGCCGAGCTGGGCCGTGACGCGGACGGGCCGCGCTACGCGGCCGCCCTGAACCGGGAGATCTCCCACAGCCGCGGCCTCTACGCGTCGATGATCCTGGAGGCGCGCGGGGTGCCGGCGGTCAACCGGTCGGAGGTGATCGCCGTCTGCGGCGACAAGCTGCGCACCTCGCTGGAGCTGGAGCGCGCCGGCGTCCCCGCGCCGCGCACGGCGGTCGCGCTGACCCCGGACGAGGGCGCCGAGGCCGCCGAGCGGCTCGGCTTCCCCGTGGTGATCAAACCGCTGACGGGGTCGTGGGGGCGGCTCGCGGCGGCGGTGCGCGACCGGGAGGCGGCGCAGACCGTCCTGGAGCACCGGGCCGCCCTGCCCTCACCGCTCCAGCACATCGTCTACCTGCAGGAACTCGTCGACAAGCCGGGACGCGACATCCGGGTGATCGTGGCCGGGGACGCGGTGGTGGGCGCGACGTACCGCTACGCGGACGGCTGGCGCACCAACGCCGCCCGGGGCGCGCGCTCCGAGCCCTGCCCGCTCACCCCGGAACTGGTCGAGCCGGCCCTGCGGGCCGCGCGGGCCGTGGGCGGCGGGATCCTGGGCGTCGACCTGATCGAGGGCCCCGAGGGGCCGCTCGTCCTGGAGGTCAACCACAACGTCGAGTTCCGCGGGTTCCAGGACGCGCACGGCGAGGACCTGGACGTCGCGGACGCGATCGTCTCCCACGTGCTGGAGGCGGCGTGATCCGGGCCGGTGTCGTCGGCGCCGCCGGATATCTCGGCGGCGAGCTGCTGCGGCTGCTCATCGGCCATCCGGGGACGGAGGTCGCGCACGCGGTCTCGACCCGGTTCCCCGGGCGCCGTGTGGACTCCGTCCACCCCAACCTGCGGGCCCAGACCGACCTGCTGTTCAGCGCCCCGGACGACCTCGACGCCTGCGACGTGCTGCTCATGGCGACCCCGCACAAGGCCACCATGGGCCTGCTGCCCGAGATGAGGGCACGGGCCAAGACGGTCATCGACCTGTCGGGCGACTTCCGCGACCCCGACCCCGCCGTCTACGAGCGGTACTACGGCGTCCCGCACACCGCGCCCGAACTGCTCGGCGCGTTCGTCCCCGGCGTCCCCGAGCTGTTCCGCGCGGAGCTGGCCGAGGCGGACCTCATCAGCGTGCCCGGGTGCATGGCCGCGGCGGCGATCCTCGCGCTGCACCCGCTGACCGGGCTGATCGGCCCGGACGTGCAGATCGACGCGCGCACCGGGTCGAGCGGGTCGGGCGCGCTCGCCGGAGACGCCAACCTGCACGCCGAACGCAGCGGCGCGCTGCGGGTGTTCGCCCCGGTGCGGCACCGCCACGAAGCGGAGGTGGCGCGGCTGACCGGGCTCAACGCCAGGATGACCGCCACCGGGGTCGAGGCCGTGCGCGGGGTGCAGGTCGTCTGCCATGCCACCGGCTCGGGGCCCGTCGATGAGAAGGCCGTCCGCCGCGCCTACCGCGAGCGTTACGCCAGCGAGCCGTTCGTCCGGATCGTCGCGCACCGCACGGGGACGCACCGGCTCCCCGATCCGAAGCTGCTGTCCGGGTCCAACTACTGCGACGTCGGTTTCGCCGTGGACGGCGACCGCGTCACCGCGATCGCCGCGCTGGACAACCTGGTGAAGGGCGGGGCGGGCGCCGCGGTGCAGTGCCTGAACATCCGCACCGGCCAGCCCGAGACCCTCGGCCTGGGGTTCCCCGGCCTGCACCCGGTCTGATGGGGGCCGGTTCGAGGGGAATCGTCGTGGTGAAGTGCGGCGGTACGGTGCCCGCCGAGACGGTGTGCGCCGACCTCGCCGGGCTCGCGGGCCGGGCCGTCCTCGTGCACGGTGGCGCCGCCGACGTCGACCGGCTCGCCGGGGACCTCGGCGTGCCCGCCCGCACCCTCGTCTCGCCGAGCGGCGTGACCAGCCGGCACACCGACCCGGCCATGCTGGAGGTCCTCACGCTGGCGCTCGCCGGGCGGGTCAAGCCGCGGCTGCTGCGCGCCCTGGCCGCGCACGGCGTCCCGGCCGTGGGCCTGACGGGGCTGGACGGCGGCCTGCTGCGGGCGCGGCGCAAGACCGCGCAGCGCACCGTGCGCGACGGCCGCACCGTCATCGTCCGGGACGACCACAGCGGGCGGCTCACCGACGTCCGGCCCCGTGTGCTGAACGTACTGGTCGGCGCCGGGTTCGTCCCGGTGGTGTCGCCGCCCGCGCTGGGCGAGGACGGCACCCCGGTGAACGTGGACGCCGACCGGGTCGCGGCGGCGGTCGCGGGCGCCCTGCGCGCCGAGCGGCTGGTCCTGCTGACCGCGGCGCCGGGCGTGCTGCGCGACGCGTCCGACGAGGACTCCCTGCTGGACCGCTGCCCGCTCCCGCGCGAGGGCCCCGTCCCCCACGCGGCGAGCGGCGGCATGCACCGCAAGCTCATCGCCTCCCGCGAGGCCCTGCTCGCGGGCGTCCCCCGGGTGTCGATCGGCGACGGGCGGATCCCCCGCCCGGTCACCGCGGCCCTGTCCGGCGCCGGCACGACACTGGAGATCATATGAGCGGCCCCGTCGAACTGCTGCACGCGATGCTGTCGATCCCCTCCCCGTCCGGGCGGGAGGACGAGCTGGCGCGGTACCTGGAGAAGGTCATGAACGACCTCGGCATGGCCGCGGGACGCGACGAGGCCGGGAACGTGATCGGCGACATCGGCACCGGGCGGGGGCCCGTGGTGATGCTGCTCAGCCATCTCGACACCGTCGACCGGCCGCTGCCCGCGCGCCGCGAGGGCGGCCGCCTCGTCGGCCGGGGCGCCGCGGACGCCAAGGGGCCGCTCGCCGCGATGATCAGCGCGGCGGCGGCCCGGCCCTCGTTCCCCGGCACGCTGCGGGTGGTGGGCGCGGTCGAGGAGGAGCGGCTGTCGCGGGGCGGGGAGCACCTGGCGCGCACCGTCCCCGCGCCGGACGCGCTGCTGGTCGGGGAGCCGAGCGGCTGGTCGCGGGTGGTGCTCGGCTACAAAGGCAAGATCGACGTCGAGTACCGGGTGGCCCGCGCCGCGACGCACTCCACCAACCCCGCGGCCAAGGCCACCGAGGTCGCGGTGGCGTTCTGGCACGACCTGCTGGAGGCGCTCGGCCCCGAGCGCGACCACGGCGCGTTCGGGCTGCCCGCCGCCACGCTGCGCGGCGTCCACGGCGACCTCACCGAGGCGCGGCTCGACGTCGACTGCCGCGTCCCGCCCGGGTACGACGCGCAGGCCCTGGCCGCGCGGCTGCGCGACCGCGCGAACGGCGGGGAGGTCACGATCGTCCGGCATGTCCCGGCGGTGCGCCGGGGGCGGGCCGACCCGGTGGTGCGGGCCGTGTCGGCCGCGATCCGGCGGCACGGCGGGACGCCCCGGCCGACCCTCAAGACGGGCACCTCCGACATGAACACCGTCGCGCCGCACTGGGACGTTCCCATGGCGACGTACGGGCCGGGCGACAGCTCGCTGGACCACTCCGACGAGGAGCACATCGAGATCGCCGAGTTCCTGAAGGGCGTGGACGTGCTCACCACCGCCCTCGACGAGCTGGCCGCCACGCTCTGACCCGGGCGGCGCCGGCTCAGCGGGCCGGCACCCCGGCCGTGGTGGTGAAGGGACGGCGCCCGCCGGGGACGCCGGTCCGGGCCTCGCCGCCGCTCTCGTAGGGGAAGGCGAACGGGAGGCCTGCGGCGGCCAGCGGGCGCGGGCGGTCCATGAGGTGGAAGTGCAGGTGCGGCTCGGAGGAGTTGCCGGAGTTGCCGACCTCGCCGAGGACGTCCCCGGCCCGGACCCGGTCGCCCTTGGAGACGCGCGTCGAGCCGCGGCGCAGGTGGGCGAAGACCGCGTACGTGCCGTCGCCGAGGTCGAGGGTGACGGAGTTGCCGACGACGAACCGTCCCGCCGACAGCGTCAGCAGTGACAGCAGCTGGCGGAACACCATCCCCTCGACCATCAAGTAGAGGACGCCGGGCCAGGAGTTCCGGCTCCAGTGGTCGCGCTGCCATCCGCTCGCCTGGACGACGACGCCGTCGGCCGGTGCGAGGACGTCCCGCCCGAACGAGGGGAACGTGTCCGGGCGTGCCGCGAGGGGCCAGCTCCGCGTGGCGCTCCATTCGCCGTCCGGGACGTGGACCAGGTCGATCGCGTAGGTCTGGCCCAGCTCGTGGGTTCCGTGGCTGGGCACCTTGTCGGCGGGGCTGTTGACGGGCACCCAGCGTCCTTCGACCGGGCTGCGCAGGGCGACCGGTGCCGCGTCCGAGGGGCCGCTGCGCACGAAGAACAGCACGAACCCCGCCACGACGAGGGCCATCCCCAGCCACCAGAGCGCGTCGAGGCCGTGCAGGGACACGGTGAGGGCCAGTAGCAGGCCGAGCAGGATGAACAGTGTCCTGAATCGTGCGAGTGTCCTGAGCATCGCCCCTCCGTCGGGTCGGTCAGCGGCGGGTGGCCGCCAGCACGGTCAGAATCGGCACCACCCGTTCGCCGGGGACGCTGTAGCGCCCGCGTCCGGTGGTGCGCAGCCAGCCGGCCGCGACCAGCTGGCGCAGATGGTGGTAGAGCTGGCCCGTCGTGCCGAGGCTCTCGTGGGCGGCCAGCTCGGCGGTGGTGCGGGCGCCCCGCATGATCTCCCGGAGCAGCAGCAGCCGGACGGGGTGCGCGAGCGCCGAGAGCGTCTCGGCGCTCTGCGACCAGTCGTCCGCCATCAGGTCGGCGGCCGGGTGCCCCTGCTGCCATTCGTAGTGCTCGCCGGACGGGAGCGTCACCGAGCCGGTGAACAGCACCGCGCCGGGCTCGTCTGCCCGCTCTTTCAGGGCGTCCAGAGCCCAGAACGCGCCGGCCGGTTCCGGGCGTTCGGTGCCGGGCCCTTCCAGCGCGGCGACGCGCTCCTCCAGGCGCGCGACGCGTTCCGCCAGCGTCTCCTCTGTCACGCCTCCACTATTACGTAAGTACGTAGATTCGACAAACGGCGTGCCTCAGTCGGCGGCCGGGCTCGCGAGGGGGCGGGGCCGGGGCGTCCGGTGACGTGCCAGGTAGGCGCGGTGATCCCAGCCGTCGAGGAAGCGGGCCGCCGCCTCGCGGCCCGCCGCGTAGAGGCGGTCGCGGGTCGCCGCGTCGATGTCGAAGTCGGTCGCGAGGACGCCGTCGGTGCAGGCGAACATCGTGCGGGCCACGAGGGCCGGCTCGTCCATCTGCTCCCGGTCGTGCGCCTCCGCCATCGTCGTGACGAGCGCGCGCCCGTAGCCGACGGGGCCGCGAACGGCGCGCCACCGCGGGAAGACGCCCCCGGGCAGAGGACGCGCCGACAGTTTCACCCCGAACGTCGGCCAGCGAGGCTCGCGGTCATCGCGGTCGAAGATGGTGATCGGGTAGTTGGACAGCATCCCGCCGTCCACCTGGACGCATGCGCGGCCGTCTTTCCGGCAGACGCGGCACGGCCGGAAGAACACCGGAATGGACGCCGAGGCGCGCACCGCGTCCGCGACGGACTGCTCGTCGGGGTCCAGGCCGTACCGTTCGTAGTCCCACGGAAGGCGGACCATTCGGCCGCTGCTGATGTCGGAGACCACGACGACGAGTTTGTAGGCGCGGCCCGGCGGCAGCGCCGAATCGGGATCGCGCAGTTTC
Organism: Actinomadura sp. NPDC048955; assembly: GCF_040649435.1. Taxonomy (NCBI): domain Bacteria; kingdom Bacillati; phylum Actinomycetota; class Actinomycetes; order Streptosporangiales; family Thermomonosporaceae; genus Actinomadura; species Actinomadura sp. NPDC048955. The sequence continues at coordinate 102,798 of NZ_JBEZJI010000005.1, read as the reverse complement.
AGCTGCCCGAACGTCTCGACCCCGCATTCCTTCAGGCGCGCCGCTATCCACCGGTGCAGGGCGTCGCCCTTGTGCAGCCCGAGCGTGGTGAGCAGGGACAGACCGCGGACGACGGCGAAGCGCGAGCCGTCCTGGAACGACCGGTAGTCGAGCTCGCGCATGAGCGCGACCATGTCGGGGACCGGCATCCCGGCCGCCAGCAGCGATCCGACGATCGCGCCCGCGGACGTCCCGGCGACCCGGGCCGGCGCGCCGAGCCGGTACCCCCGCGCCTGCGTCTCGGCGATCGCGCCGACCAGCGCGATGCCCTTCACGCCGCCGCCCTCCAGCACGAGGTCGGCGCGCGGCACTGCCGGAGAGTCCATCGATCTCCCTTCCGCCGCGGCGCCCCGCCGGGGCGCCGCGATCCACTGTTTCCCGGGCAGGAGAAAACGACCGGCCGGCGATTGGATTCCGTTTCTCCCTCTCTTGGAGAGATGCCCTATCGATCATTCTTTCAATGGTCTCCGGCTCCCTTTTCTCGCCCATTTTCGAACGGCGGCCTCCAGACGCGATACCGATCGGCCCGGCGGGAGAGTGGCGGGCGGGAAGCCCACCTCGCGCGAGCAGGATCGAAATCTTTCGACCAATGATCTCGACTCCGATCGCAGGTCAGCGGCACTGACCTCTGAAAAGCAAGGAAAGGCCGTTGACGCCAGGGAGCCCTGGGGTTACTTTCCAGTCGACCGTCGAAAGAACGTCGAAACTTTTCGAAGGCCTCTCCCCCACCCCAAGGAGAACGAGACCATGAGGAGAGCACTCATCGCGCTGCTCGGCGCGGGCGCACTGCTCCTGGCGGCGCTGGTGGCCGTCGCGCTCCCCGCGGCGGCCGCCCCGGGCACGCTCAAGGAGGCCGCCGCGGCCGAGGGCCGGGTCTTCGGGGCCGCCGCCGCCCAGTCCCACATGGGCGAGGCGGCGTACGCCTCCACGCTCGACCGCGAGTTCAACCAGCTCACGCCCGAGAACGAGATGAAGTGGGACACCACGGAGCCGTCCCGCGACGCGTTCAACTTCGGTCCGTCCGACCAGCTCGTCGCCCATGCCCAGGCCCAGGGCATGAAGATCCGGGGGCACACCCTCGTGTGGCACAACCAGCTCCCGGGCTGGGTCGGCGGCATCTCCTCGCGGGACGACCTGCTGAGCGCCATGCGCGGCCACATCGCGAAGGAGGCCGGCCACTTCGCGGGCAAGATCGCTTACTGGGACGTCGTCAACGAGGCCTTCCAGGACGGTTCCGGCGTGCGGCGCGACTCGGTGTTCCAGCGCGTCATCGGCGACGGCTACATCGAGGAGGCGTTCCGGGCGGCGCGCGCGGCCGACCCCGCCGCCGAGCTCTGCTACAACGACTTCAACATCGACGGCCGGAACTCCAAGAGCGACGCCGTCTACGCCCTGGTCAAGGACTTCAAGGCGCGCGGCGTCCCGATCGACTGCGTGGGCCTCCAGGCGCACCTGACGCTGGGGAACGTCCCGTCCGACATGCAGGCCAACATGCAGCGCTTCGCCGACCTGGGCGTGGACGTGCACATCACCGAGCTGGACGTCCGCATGTCCACGCCCGCCGACGGCTCCAAGCTCGCCACCCAGGCGAACGACTACAAGAAGGTCGTCTCCGCGTGTCTCGCCGTGTCGCGCTGCACCGTCATCACCGTCTGGGGAGTCACCGACAAGTACTCGTGGGTGCCCGACGTGTTCCCCGGCCAGGGCGCCGCGCTGCTGTTCGACGACAACTACGGCAAGAAGGCCGCTTACAACGCGTCCCTCGAAGCCCTGGGCGGCACTGACCCAAGCGACCCGGGCGACCCAGGAGATCCGGGCACCGTCACCTGCTCCTACGCGCGCACCGCGCAGTGGGACACGGGCTTCAACGGCCAGGTGACCATCAAGGCGGGTGCCAGTGCGGTCAGTTCGTGGACGGCCGTCCTGACGATGGGCTCGGGCCAGCAGATCAGCGGCCTGTGGAACGGGACGCCGAGCACGAGCGGCAACGTCGTCACGGTGAAGCCGGTCGGCTGGAACGCCGGCCTCGCACCGGGCGCGTCCGCCTCGTTCGGTTTCACCGTCAGCGCCCCGAGCGGGAACCAGGCGGCCCCGGCCCTCGCCTGCAGCAGTCCTTGACCCGCTTCGTAAGACCGCCGTCCGGCACGGCGGCGGCTCCCGTGCCGCCGTGCCGGACGGCCCACCGGAAATCCCGCCGGGGACCTGGACCGGCTCGGCCGACTGATCTCCCACCGCATCCCGCTGGACCGTTTCACGGACGCCTCACCCCCATCCGGACAATGTGAAAGTCGTTATCGCCCTTACCGAATAGCCCGTCGAATAAAACTCCGCAAATACCATCAAGCTCGAATCTTCCCGGCGTTCGAATACGGGAAAAGCCGTGCGGGCGGTGCCGCATCCGGCCAAGATGCGGGCATGACCTTCCCGCTGATGCACGGGTACGATCACATCAACGTGGTGGCCCGGCTGGACCCGGTCGCGGACGTCCGAGACCGGGAACTCGGTGAGCGGATTCGGCAGTATCCCAAGCTCTTTCCCGCAGGATCCCCAGAATTCGGCCATGCGGTGCAATACGGGAAAGAATGGCGGATCGGGTCGCTGGGCGCGGACGGCCCGGCCAGCGCACGCTTCAACCTCGCGATCGACCTGCGCACCGCCGCCGCGCGGGAGACCGATCCCCCCACCGCCCGGGCGATGCTCGCGGCGGCCGCGCGGCTCGACCCGGAGGAGGGCGAGCAGCTCGCCAAGGACGAGTGGGAGATCGGCGACCGCCGCTACCGCGTCGTCCGGGTGGAGAAGTTCATCCTGCTCGGCGACCGGGTGATGGAGCCGCCCCGGTCCACCGACGCCGACCTCACCGCCGACGCCCTGCTGCGCGACCACCTGCTCGCCCCGCCGGCGCCGTGCGGCCAGTGGGAGGCGCAGCTCCGGCTGAACCTCGTCGGGCGGCTGCCGGTGGCCGGCACGGTGCCCGACATGATCCGCACGGAGGCGCGGCACGCCGCCCGCACGCACCCGGGGGTCGTGCTGCTCCCTCCCACCTTCATCGCCGTGGAGGTCGACGGCGAGGCCTGGGCCCCGCTCACCGGCGGCGACGACCCCGACGAGGCCCGCGACCGGCTGGCGCGCCACTTCACCGACCTGATGCCCCGGCTCCGCGAGTTCCAGGGCGACCCCCCGTCGGACGCCGAACTCGCCGAGTGGACCAGGATCGCCGACGGCATCCGGGCGACGCCGGGCCACGTGTTCCACGTCCGGGGCCGCGAGTTCCGCACGGTGCGCGTCTGCCGCATGCTCCGCCTCGGCCGCGACGGCCCCGAGGCCCCGCGCCCCTCCGACCAGGACCGCTACGGCCTCCCCACCTTCGGCTGACCGCCCGGCCGGGCGCGTCGCGTGATCTTCTTCGGGTGTCAACCTCCGGCTCCTTTGCCTTTCACCCGGCGCGCGTCATGATCGAAAAGCAGAGGAGCCGGGTGGAAGGGCGGGCGGATGGTGCGCAGGTGGGCGGCCGTGGGAACGGCGGCGATCGTGGCGGTGGGGGTCGGGTGGGTGCCGGCGCGGGCGGACGTGCCGCCGCCGGGGGCCGACGGGGCGGGGTCGGGTGAGCGGGCCGACGCGGCGGGGGCGCGGGCCCGGGTCTCGGCCGAGGTCGGGGACGTGCGGTACACCTCCTCGGAGACGCTCGCGTCCGGGGCGACCTTCCGGACCTTCGAGACGTCCGGGTCCGGCGGCCGGGTCGCCGGTGAGCTGGTGGACGTCGACCTGCGCCGGGCCGGGGTCGGGCTCCTGCGCCCGCCCGTGGTCGCCGCTCGCCGCACGGTGTCGGCGATGGCGGACGCGCAGCACGCCCTGGCCGGGGTCAACGGCGACTTCTTCAACATCAGCGAGACCCATGCCGGGGTCGTGCCCACGGGGTCGTCGTCCGGGCCGGAGGTGGACGGCGGCCGACCGCTCAAGGGCGCCGTCCCGGACGGGCAGCGGTTCGGCCCCGCGCTGCCGCCCGGCACGTCCGCCGAGGACGTCATCGGCGTCGGCGCCGACCGGCGCGGGCACGTGGCGCGCCTGCGCCTGACCGGCACCGTCCGCTCCGGGAAGACGACCATCGCCCTGCGCGGCCTCAACCAGTACGCGCTCCCGGTCGGCGGCGTCGGCGCGTTCGGTCCCGAATGGGGTGACGTGTCGCGGCAGCGCGCGGTGTGCGGGACGGACCAGAAGCGCAGCGACCCGTGCAGCACGGAGACCGCCGAGGTGACCGTGCGGCGCGGCGTGGTGACGGGGATCTCCGGCACGGTCGGCGGCGGCGCGATCCCGTCCGACACGACCGTGCTGGTCGGGCGGGAGAGGGGCGCCGACGCGCTGCGCCGCCTCAAGCCCGGCGACCGGGTGCGGGTCTCCTACCGCTTCACCGGGCCGGTCCGCTTCCGGTTCGCGGTCGGCGGCTTCCCCGTCCTGCGGAACGGCGGCCCGCTGGACGGCCTGAGCGCCACCGGCCCGGCGCCGCGCACGGCCGCCGGGGTGAGCCGCGACGGCCGCCACTTCTACCTCGTGGTGGTGGACGGGCGGTCCGAGCAGAGCGGCGGGGTGACCGTCGCCGAGCTGGCGTCCCTGCTGGACAGGGCCGGTGCCGACGACGCCGTGAACCTCGACGGCGGCGGCTCGTCCACCCTCGTCGCACGCTCCCCCGGCGAACCGGCCGTGACCGTCCGCAACACCCCTTCGGACGGCTCGGAACGCGCGGTGGCCAACGGCATCGGCGTCTTCACGACGAGCGCCCGCCGCTGAGGCTAGGACGGCTTCTTGTCCTGGTAACGCTTGTCGCGGACGTAGATGATGTGCGCCTTGCCGTCACCCGAGCCTTGGCGGTCCAGGTCGAACAGCGTCGTCGCGGCGATCAGCGCGTTGAGCTTCGCGTAGCCGTAGTTGCGGGAGTCGAACTCGGGGCGCTGCTTGGTGATGATCTGGCCGACGGACCCCAGGGCGGCCCACCCGTCCTCGTCAGAGGCCGCCTCCACGGCGTTGCGGAGAAGGTTGACGAGCGCGGTGTCCTGCTTCAGCTTGGCCGCCGGGGTGGGGGGCGCCGGCTTGAGCGTCTCGGCGGCCGGGGTGGTCGGGCTCTCGTACAGCAGGTTCTCGATGTAGATGAACTTGTCGCACGCCGCCACGAAGGGCTTGGGCGTCTTGCGCTCGCCGAAGCCGTACACGGTGAGGCCGGACTCGCGGATGCGGGCGGCCAGGCGGGTGAAGTCGCTGTCGCTGGAGACGAGGCAGAACCCGTCGAAGCGGTCGGAGTACAGCAGGTCCATCGCGTCGATGACCATCGCCGCGTCGGTCGCGTTCTTGCCCTTGGTGTAGGCGAACTGCTGGATCGGCTGGATCGACTGGTCGAGCAGCTGCTCCTTCCAGCCCCGCAGGCTGGTGCCCGTCCAGTCGCCGTAGGCCCGCTTGACGTGCGCGGTCCCGTACTTCGCGACCTCGGCCAGCAGAGCCTCGACGATCGCGGGCTGCGCGTTGTCGGCGTCGATGAGCACCGCCAGCCTGGCCGTGTTCTCGCTGACCATCCGCACCTCCCGCAAAGCCGCCGATCCTCTCCTCATTATCCGGCTCCGGCACCCTGCCCCGGGACTGACGCGCGGTGTCCGCCGTCAGGAGCCGAAGATCAGGTCGGTGCCGGTGCCGTCGAGCCACTCCCAGTACTGTGTGTGGCCACCGACCTCCCACTCCTTGAAGGCCCAGTGCGCGACGGTGGGGTTGCCCGCGCTGTCGAGCATGTCCAGGTCGAGCACGTACGTGTCGTAGTTACCGTTGCCGACGGCGTGGACGAACCGGTCCGGGGGGAGTCCGTCGAGGCGTTCGGCCACCGCACTCCACCCGTCGTCGGCGAAGAACTCCAGGGTGTTGCAGGCGAGGTCGCCGCCGATGCAGTCGAAGCCGGTGTCCATGCCGTGATGGATCGCCCAGAAGTCACGGATCGGCCGGGGAACCGGTCCGGCCAGGCGCGGCACGACGGCGGTCGGGTCGGCGGCATGGGGAGCGGAGCCGACCACGACAGACAGGTAGAGATCACGTGCCGGGTCGGCGAACCGGTCGAGATCGTCCGGCGCGTCGACGTCCCCGCCTGACCGCCAGGTGAAATAGCCGAGGGCGTGCGTGCCGTTCTCGTCGATCAACAGGGCGAGGCCCAGGGTCCGATCGTGGACGGTCCGGACGAACCGGGGGGCGAATCCGGCGACCGGCGCCCACACCTGACGCAGCGCCTGAGTCAGGCCGGCGCCGGGTGGGATGCCCCACGGGTTGTCCGGGAACGGGACATCCCCGGCGGCGCCCGACAGGAGCAGCCCCACCGCGGTCGAACGCGCGCTCTGGAAATGACCGCCCAAGACCTCTTGGACGAGATCGAGGCGCCGGCCGGCCAGCATCGCCCGTTCGAGCCGTCCTCGCCGGGCATGGTCGTCGCCGACGGTACGGAACTCGGTGAGCAGGTCAGTTGCCAGGGCATCCGGGACGGGTTCCGCCGGCGCGCCCGCACCGGCCGCTACCACCGCGGTCGCTTCGGCGCCGGCCTCCTCGCCGGCGTGTTCGTTCACGCCCTCGAACGTGACCTCGGGCGCCCTTTCGGGCAGGTCGCCGAGGTCCGTGATCGGGGTCCGGCGCAGGTTGACGAAGTGCAGCGCGGGCAGCGTGGTGACGACCTCCAGGTCCCGGACCGGGCAGCCGACCAGGCCGAGCACCATCAGTGTCGGCATTCCCGCCAGCGGCGACAGGTCGCTCACCCGCGTCCGGTAGACGAACAGGCGGCCCAGGCGCAGCCCGGACAGCGGGGTGAGGTCCGACAGGGGGCCGTCGCAGACGGAAAGGTCGGCCAGTTGCGTCAGGTCGGCCACCGGTCCGATATCGGTGACGCGGGTGTGCTCCAGTTTCAGGTTCCGCAATTGCGTGAGCCGGGCGAGCGGCGTGATGTCGCTGACCGGGGCGTCGATCGTCAGGTCGCGCAGTGCCCGGGCCGGGCGCAGGGTCGAGGCGAGCGTCTCCAGGTCGAGCGAGACGGTCGAGTGCACCGACAACCAGCTCAGGTTGCGCAACTGCCCGAGCGGCGTCAGGTCGGCAGGGCGGTGCAGCGTCAGGCTCAACCCGTCCACCGCGTCGAGCGCCTCCTGAGGGATCGGCCCCTTGCCGATGCCGGTCTTGGAGCGGATGGCCCCCTCGACGCTGCGCTCAGGCGGGCAACTGACGTCGAGGCGCGGAGCGTGCGCGTAGGCGTATCGGGAGGGGTTGCCCCTCGCGGGGTGAGCGTCCCGCTCATCAGGGGGCAGGTCCGCCCTCCACCGCTCGTGGTCGCGCTCTTCGGCCGCCAGCCGCGCCCGTTCGAGACGCCGGCGCGCCCGGTCGCGATGCGAGGCGCCCGGCTCGTCGAGCCGCTCACCGAAGATGGCGGCGAGGAGGCGCTGCTCCACGTCGGGCTCGTTGAGCAGGACGCGCTGTTCCTGGGCCGCGGCGGTGCCCGGGTGCCAGAACGCGGGGTCGGTGGCGATGGCCTGCTGCGCCTCGCCGATCGGCAGCGAGGCGAGCTGCCGGTCGAACCGTTCGAGGGCGGTCCGCCCGCGCTCCCGCGCCCGGGTCCGCGTCTCGTCCCGGTGGGCCAGGTAGGCGTCCCATTCGCGGGCCAGGTCGGTCTCGGGCGCGTCGATGCGCTCCAGGAAGAAGGTGAACGCCTCCGTTGCCGCGAGCAACTCGTGCTGATCAACGATCTGCTCACGCAGCGACGCGTGAGAGCTGCCGGCGGCATCCACGGTGAAGGCTCCTCAGGGCGGTGACGGTCGCTGTTGTATCACCGGACAAGGACAGCAATAGGATCCTGTGCGGCCGCGACGTTCTCCCCCGTCCTCTGGAGGGTTCCGATGACCGAGCATCCGCGGATCGACTCGTCCGTTCCGCATTCGGCGCGGATCTGGAATCACTGGTTGGGCGGGAAGGACAACTACCCCATCGACCAGGAGGTGGGGGACGAGTTTCTTGCGATCTTTCCCGGTCAGGTGGACATCGCCCGGCATTCGCGGGCCTTTCTCGGGCGCGCCGTCCGGTATCTGGCGGGCGAGGCCGGGATGCGGCAGTTCCTTGACATCGGCACCGGGCTGCCCACCGTCGACAACACGCACGAGGTCGCGCAGCGGATCGCGCCCGACGCGCGGGTGGTGTACGTGGACAATGATCCGCTCGTGCTCACGCATGCGCGGGCGCTGCTGACCTCGGCGCCCGAGGGCGTCACGTCCTACATCGACGCCGACATCCGCGAGCCGGACGCGATCCTGGGCAAGGCCGCCGAGACGCTCGACTTCGACCGGCCGGTGGTTCTGCTGCTTCTCGGGATCCTCGGTCACCTGACCGACGAGGAGGACCCGGAGGGCGTTCTCGCCCGGCTGGTGGCGTCCCTCGCGCCGGGCAGTCATGTGGTCGTCAACGACGGCAGCAACGTCTTCGGGACGCCGGGGGCGGACGGTGCCGACGACACCGCCCGCGCCCGCGCGATCGCCCGCTATGTCGAGGCGGGCGGCGTCGCCTACAACCTCCGCTCCCCCGAGCGCATCGCCGGGTTCTTCGACGGCCTGGAACTGCTGGAGCCGGGGGTCGTGCCGGTGTCGCGGTGGCGTCCCGAGCCGTCCCCGTTCGACGAGCCGCCCGAGGTGGACGCCTTCTGCGGCGTCGCCCGCGTCAGCGGCTGAACGCCAGGAGGGCGTAGCCCTTGTCGTTCGGGTAGGGCGTGAACATGTCGCCGGTCAGGACGTAGACCATGCCGTGCGAGACGACGGCGCCGCCTCCGCCGGAGAGGGAGCCGCCGCGGGCGGTGCCGCCGTCGACGGTCGGGAGGTCGGCGATGGTGTCGAAGCTCCACAGGACCTCGCCGGTGCGGGACGAGTAGGCGCGCATCTTGCCGTCCATGCCGCCTTCCCAGACGAGGCCGGGCGTGGTGGTCACGGCGGGCGGGTGGCCGAGGCGGCAGACCTTCGGGTACTGGGCCGCGCCGCCCGTGGTGCAGCCGTCCGCGGGGTTCGGCGTCTTCCAGATGACGTGGCCGTTGGACGGGTCCAGCGCGAACAGCGTGCCCGGGTCGGCCATGTAGGTGGCGACGTAGAGGCGCTGCCCGTCGTAGCTGGCACCCCACTGGATGCCGCTCAGGCCGCCGCCCGGCATCGGCGTGGACAGCTGGCGCTGCCAGACGATCTCCCCCGTGCGGGCGTCCAGGACGTGGTAGACGCCGAGTTTCTGGCCGATGCCGATGAGGCGGCGCCCGTGCACGGTGAACAGGCTGGGCGCGGCGCCGAGGTCGAAGTCCAGGGCAGTGCCGTCGGGGAGGTTGGGGCAGTACTGCTGGTCTTCGGGGGACGGGCTGTTGCACTCGCGGCGCCAGGTGTCGACGTCGGTCATCTTGCGGGTCCAGCGCGGTTTCCCGGTCCTGGCGTCCAGGGCGAGGACGGAGTCGAAGTGCCCTCCGCTGCCGCTGTAGTTCTGTCCTGTGCCGACGTAGAGGGTGCCCGTCGCGGGGTCGATGGACGGGGTGCTCCACACGCCCGCGCCAGACGGTGTGTAGCGCGGTACCCCGTTCGGCCAGGTTCCGTCCTGGCGCGGCTCCGGGACGGTGTAGAAGCGCCAGTCGAGTTCTCCCGTGTCGGTGTCCAAAGCGTCGACGTGGCCGCGGAAGGTGCAGCAGGGGTGTTCCTTGCCCATAAGGTTCTCGCCGCTGGAAACCCCGACGTAGACACGGCCCTGGTAGACGATGGGGGAACTGGTGACGGTGGCGCTGACGTGGTCGTCGATCCGTTTCGCCCAGAGGAGCTTGCCGGTTTCCTGTTCCAGCGCGTACATGTAGCCGCGCGTGTCGCCGAAGAACACCTGGCCGTGGGAGACGGCGGCGCCGTCGCGCACCTGGGCGAAACCCGTCCCGACGGCGCCGAGGTCGAACTCCCATCTGGCCGCGCCCGTGCGGGCGTCGCGGGCGCGGAAGCGGCCGTCCGGGCCGCCGAAGTAGACGGTGCGCCCGACCACGGCGGGCTGGCTGTGCGGGGCGCCGGTCTGCTTGGGGAAGCCGAAGGCCCACTTCAGCTTGAGCCCGCCGACGTTCGCGGGCGTGATCTCGCGTTCCGCCGGGTTGTACCGGGTGCCGTTCGGGTTCTGCTGCCAGGTCGGCCAGTCGCCGCGCACGGGCCGTCCGGACGCGGGCGGGCCGGGGGCGACGGTCGCGCCGGCGACCAGGCATGCGGCGGCGGTGAGGGCCGCCGCCCGTCTTCTGTGACGCATCGGTTCTCCTTCACGGAATTCTGGTTCCGGGGAGGGTGCCCCGGACGAGCCGGTCGCGCAGGGCGCCGGCGTTGCGGCGGCTGACGGTCAGCCGCGCGTCGCCGAGACGGAGCGTGCACCGCCCCGACTCGACGACCATCTCCTCGACGTGGGCGAGGGCGACCAGATGCGACCGGTGGATGCGGACGAATCCGGCGTCCCGCCACGCCTCCTCCAGCGCGGCGAGCGAGACCCGGACGAGGTGGCTGCCCGCGCCCGTGTAGAGCCGGGCGTAGTCGCCGTGGGCCTCGGCGTACCGGACGTCCGACCGCCGGACGAACCGGACCGCGCGCCCCACCCCGACCGGGATCACCTCGTCGGCGGCCTCCCGCCGCCCGCAGGCGTCGACCACCAGGACGACCACTGTGGCGTGCATGCGCACATGGAAACCGCGGGGCCGATCGATGATCAAGGGCGGGGTGGGACATCTGGCACGTCGGGCACAGGTCGTGGCATCGGGCGTCAAGGCGGTCAGCCGGCGGCGCCGATCTCCCGGAAGGGGGCGTGCCGGTTCCAGAAGCCGCAGTGGTGCTGCTCCGCGATCTCGTGGGTGACCTGGCTGTCCCCGGCCGGGACGAGCGACAGGACGGCCGGGTCGTGCCGGGTGAAGCGCGGCCAGTACGGCGTGCCGTCCACGGTGGGGTTCCCGGTGCGGGCGAAACCCGTCCACTGGGCGGTGAGCTGCGCGCCGAACGCCTTCTGGTTCGCGGTGAGCTCGGCGCCGCCGGGGAACGGCGACAGGAACGGGCTCTCGCTCACGTGGTAGGAGCCGTTCGGTTTCGTCGGGTCCAGGAAGAACATGGGCGGGGCGTCGGCGTTGTCGGTCTGGTAGGCGAACACGGGGATGTGCTCGGCCAGCCGCTCGTCGTTGAGGAGCGCCGGGCACACGGAGTTGGAGTCGGCGACGATCGTCCGGTACGCGATGAACGCGGACGGCGCCGGGAAGCGCTCCAGCGGGTACAGCTCCATGATGCGGCTCGCGAGCGGCCCGTACTGCCGCCGGACGTTCTCCCGGTACTTCTCCGGGGTGTCGGCGGACGGGAGCTGGACCTCGTCCCGGTCGACGCCGTGCATCAGCGCGACCTTGTTGACCTTCCCCTCGGCGAACGCCCGGCCGGGGGACATCGGGAGGATCTCGCCGTCCACGACCGGGCCCTGCGTCCCGGCGTCCGGCCCGATGCCGTTGCCGGCCTGCTTGAGCAGCGCGTCGACGGGCAGCGCGCGCAGGCACGCGGCGTCCTTGCAGCCGAGCGCGGCGGCGAACCGCTCACCGGCCTTCTGGGCTTCCTCCTCACTGGGCAGCTTGGCCTTGCAGTCCTGCGCCTGCCATTGGACGTCCGCGCCGAGCAGCGAGTTGTACTCGCCGCTCTGCGCGATGCCCTTCTGGAACAGGCCCTTCGCGGCCGGGGACGCGGTGTTGGCGCAGACGCTCGATCCTCCGGCGGACGCGCCGTAGATCGTCACGTTGCGGGGGTCGCCGCCGAAGCGCGCGATGTTGCGCTGGACCCACCGCAGGGCGGCCTGCTGGTCCCGCAGCGCGTAGTTGCCCGCGTGCCTCCCGAACCCCTCGTGCGCCATGAACCCGAAGATGCCGAGCCGGTAGTGCACGCCGACGTTGATGACGCCTCCCTCCTTGACGAGGTGCGTCCCGTCGGACGGCGACCCGAGCCGGAACCCGCCGCCGTGCAGCTCCACCATCACCGGCAGGGGCTTCCCGTCGGTCTTCTCGGGGGCGGTGATGTCGAGCTTGAGGCAGTCCTCGCTGGTCGAGCCGGGTCCGAGGCCGGGCGGCTGCGGGCAGGCACTGCCGCGCCGCGTCGCCTCCAGGGTGGACGTCCACCCCGCGGGAGGCGCCGTCGGTGCCCACCTCAGGTCTCCCCCGGGCGGCGCCGCGTAGGGGACACCGAGCCAGGATCTGACGCCGTTCCCCGCCGTCCCGCACACCGGGCCCTTGTCGGTCCGCACCGTGGTCCCGTCCGTGCAGGCCGTGGCCTCTCCGGCGCGTGGCGCGTCCTGCGCCTGGGCGGGCGCCGAGGCCGCGAACGCCACGGCCGCCGCTCCCGCCGACGCCGCCGAGGCGACCGCGAAAAGCCATCTTCTGGGCTGCATGTCTGACCGTCCTCACCGCGTGGGTCTCCTGCCGGACGGCCCGAAGGTAAGGCGGCTCGCGAGCCCCACGACAGAACATTCCCGGCAGATGCGGAGAGCGGCGCCGGGGACGCGCCGAACGGCCGGCGCGCACCGCCGAGCGGCGGCCTCCCGGGGGGGTCTCCGGCCGCGGGGGATCTCACTGGGCGGGAGGGGGAGGCGGGGGTGCCGGGGGGCCGATACTCTACCAAACAGTTGTTAGAAAGAGGGTCGCATGGATCTTGAGTTCGGGGCGGCGGACGAGGAGTTCCGCGGCGAGGTGCGGGCGTGGCTGCGCGAGCACGTCCCGGCGCGGCCCCTCCCGTCGCTGGAGACCGGGGAGGGCTTCGCCGCGCACCGGGAGTGGGAGCGCACGCTCGGGGCGGCGCGGCTGGGCGTGGTGTCGTGGCCGGAGGAGTACGGCGGGCGCGGCGCGTCGGTGCTGCGGTGGCTCGTCTTCGAGGAGGAGTACTACGCGGCGGGCGCGCCGGGACGGGTGAGCCAGAACGGCATCAACCTGCTGGCGCCGACGCTGCTCAAGCACGGGACGCCCGAGCAGCTCGCGCGGATCCTGCCGCCGATGGCGGCGGGCGAGGTGATCTGGGCGCAGGCGTGGTCGGAGCCGGGCGCGGGCAGCGACCTGGCGGCCCTGCGGGCGACGGCGACCCGCACCGACGGCGGCTGGCTGCTGGACGGGCAGAAGACGTGGAGCTCGCGGGCCGCGTTCGCCGACCGGGGGTTCGGGCTGTTCCGTTCCGATCCGGAGTCGTCCCGCCACAAGGGCCTCACCTACCTGATGTTCCCGCTGGACGCCGAGGGCGTGACGGTCCGCCCGATCGGGCGGCTGGACGGCAAGCCCGCGTTCGCCGAGCTGTTCCTCGACAAGGTCTTCGTGCCCGACGAGGACGTCATCGGCGCGCCCGGGGACGGCTGGCGGGTCGCGATGGCCACCGCCGGGAACGAGCGCGGCCTCACGCTGCGCAGCCCCGGGCGCTTCACCGCGGCGGCCGAGCGGCTCGTCGAGCTGTGGAAGGAGCGCGCGGACGCCTCCGGCGACGCGCTGCGGGACCGCGTCGCGGACGCCTGGATCAGGGCGCGGGCCTACCGGCTCAAGGGGTTCGAGACGGTCTCGCGGGACGACGACATCGGCGCGGAGTCGAGCCTGAACAAGGTGTTCTGGTCGGAACTGGACGTGGCGCTGCACGAGACCGCGCTCGACCTGCTCGGCCCGGACGGCGAGCTGGAGTCGGAGTGGCTGGAGAACTACGTGTTCTCGCTGGCCGGGCCGATCTACGCGGGCACCAACGAGATCCAGCGCAACGTGATCGCCGAGCGGCTGCTCGGCCTGCCGAGGGGGTCCCGGTGAAGTTCGTTCTCTCCGCCGAGCAGCGGATGTTCGGCGAGACGCTGCGCAAACTGCTGGGCGGCCCCGGCACCGCCGAGGCGGCCCGCGCCTGGGCGGCCGGGGACGCCGGGCCGGGCCGCGCGCTGTGGTCGGCGGTCGCCGAGGCCGGCGCGTTCGCGGTGGCCGTCCCGGAGGAGGCGGGCGGCGCCGGGCTGCTGCCGGTGGAGCTGGCCGTCGCCGCGGAGGAGCTGGGGCGGGCCGCCGCGCCGGGCCCCTACGTGGAGACGCTCGCCGCCGCGGTGCTGCTGGGCGAGTCGCCGTGGCTGCCGCGCATCGCCGAGGGCGAGGCGGTCGTGACGCTCGCCGTCCCGCACGCGCTGGACGCCGACGTCGCCGACCTGGTGCTCACCGCCGACGGCGTCGAGCGCGAGGCGACCGGGGAGCCCGTGACGTCGCTCGACCCGGCGCGGCGGCTGTTCCGCGTCCCGGAGGCGGCGGGCTTCACCGACTTCGGCGTGCTGCTGTGCGCGGCGCAGCAGGTGGGGCTCGGGCAGGCGCTGCTGGAGGTGTCGGTCGAGTACGCCAGGACGCGGCAGCAGTTCGGCCGCCCGATCGGCGAGTACCAGGCGATCAAGCACCATCTGGCGAGCGCGCTGGTCGAGCTGGAGTTCGCCCGGCCTCTGGTGTACGGGGCGGCGCTGGCGTACGGGACGCCCGACTTCGCGCGGGACGTGTCCGCCGCGAAGGTCGCCGCGTCCGAGGCGGCCTACGGGATGGCCAAGACCGCGCTCCAGGTGCACGGCGCGATCGGCTACACCGACGAGTACGACCCTTCGCTGTGGATCCGCAAGGCGCGGGCCCTGTACTCGGCGTGGGGCACCGTGTCCGAGCACAGGGCGCGGGTCGTCGCCGCCCTCTAGAGGCGCTCCTTGAGCTTCACGCGCCAGATCTTGCCGGACGCGGTCTTCGGGAGGTCGTCCACGAAGACGACCTCCCGGGGGACCTTGAAGTTCGCGAGCCGCTCCCGGCAGTGCGCGACCAGCTCGTCCTGCGTGGCCGTCCGGCCGGGGCGGAGCCGGACGTAGGCGCGCCCCACCTCGCCCATGCGCGCGTCCGGGACGCCGACGACGCCAGACTCGGCGACGGCGTCGTGGCGGGCGAGGGCGTTCTCGACCTCGGCCGGGTAGACGTTGAACCCGCCGACGACGAACATCTCCTTGGTGCGCCCGGTGATGGTGAGGTTGCCGCGCTCGTCGAGGCGCCCGCGGTCGCCGGTGTCGAGCCAGCCGTCGCGGACCGCCTCGGCGGTCGCCTCCGGGTCGTCCAGGTAGCCCCTCATGACGTTGTAGCCGCGCACGAGGATCGCGCCGTCGGTCCCGGGCGGGACCCGCTCGCCGTCGCCGTCGACGATCGCGACCTCGACGTCGGCGATGGGCCTGCCGGACGTGGTGGCAATGGTCTCGTCGTCGTCGTCCACCGAGCAGGCCGTGACCGTCCCGGACGATTCGGTCAGCCCGTACGCGGTCACCACCTGCGGGAACAGCTCGTCCTTGATGCGCCGCACCAGCGCGACGGGCACGTCCCCCGCACCGGTCACGGCGAGCCGGAGGCTCGACAGGTCGTGCTCGTCCCGGCCGGGGGCGTGCAGCAGCGCGGTGTAGATGGTCGGCGGCCCCGGCAGGACGGTGATCTTCTCCTGCTCGATCAGCCGCAGCGTTTCCGGGACGTCGAACGTGCGCTGCAGCACCATCGTGGCGCCCTGGATCACGCAGGCCAGCACGCCGGCCTTGTAACCGAACGTGTGGAACATCGGGTTCACGATGAGGTAGCGGTCGCCGGCCCGGACGCCGGTGCGGCCCGCCCACGCCCGGTAGGTGCGGACGTTCTGCTCGTGCGTGACCACGGCGCCCTTGGGCCTGCCGGTGGTTCCGGACGTGAACAGGATGTCGGCGACGGTCTCCGGACGGACGGCCGCCGCACGCGCGTCGGCCTCGTCCGGGGAGACGGCCGCGGCGGTGAAGTCGTCCCAGGAGATCACTCCCGGGCGCGCGGGGCCGTTGAACGTGACGACCGTCCGCAGCGCGGGCAGCCCGGGGACGCCGGATCCGTCCGCGCCGAGCAGGCCGGGGTAGTCGATGCCGAGGAACCCGTCCTCCACGAAGAGGATCTTCGCCTCGGACCTGGAGAGCGGCCAACGCGCCTCGTCGCCCTTGTAGCGGGTGTTGAGCGGGACGAGCGTCGCGCCCGCGCCGAGCGCGCCGAGCACGGTGACGATCCAGCGCAGGCCGTTCGGCGCCCAGATGGCGATGCGGTCCCCCGGCTCGATGCCGGCCCCCGCGAACGCGCCCGTCGCCTCGCGGACCTGTTCCCGCAGCTCGGCGTAGGTGATCCGGACGTCGCCGTCCACGACCGCCTCCGCGTCCGGAAACTCGTTCGCCGCCCGCGCCACCAGTTCCGGGATCGTCAGCTCGTTCATGAACCCTCATCATCCCGGCCCCGCCCCTGCCCGGCCCCCGGCGTCCCGGTGACCGGTACATCCGTCTCGTCCCAACAAACGAGGGTGTAGGCGCGTCTAGATCAACCGGGGGTGTCCCACTACCTTTCCGTGAACTGCGCATCCGGTCGCGAAGTGCGGCGCGGGGGCCGGAGGCTTCGATGAGCGAGTGGCGGGTCGACGGGTTCGACGAGATCAGGGAGCTGGGGTCGGGGGCCCAGGGGCGGGTCGTGCTGGCCGAGCCGAGGGGCGGGAACGGCGCACTGGTGGCGATCAAGTACCTGGCGCCCGCGCCGCAGGCCGACGAGGCGAGCCTGGCGGTCTTCCGGCGGGAGGCGGAGACGCTCGCCAGGGTCGCGAACCCGCACGTCGCGCGCCTGTACCGGTACGTGGAGGGGCCGGGCGGCGCCGCCATCGTGATGGAGGCCGTGACCGGCACGTCGCTGCGCGCGGTACTGGACCGGCACGGAGACGGGGGGCTCGCGCCGGAGGCCGCGCTCACCGTGCTCAAGGGTTCGCTGCTCGGGCTCGCGGCGGCGCACGCGGTCGGGGTGGTGCACCGGGACTACAAGCCGGCGAACGTGGTCGTCCAGCCGGAGGGCGCCAGCAAGCTCATCGACTTCGGGATCGCCGTCCTGACGGGCCAGAGCTCCCGCGCGGGCACGCCCGCCTACATGGCGCCGGAGCAGTGGCAGGGCGAGCCCGCGTCCCCCGCGACCGACATCTACGCGGCGAGCTGCGTCTTCTTCGAATGCCTCACCGGCGCCAGGCCCTACCGGGGCGGCAGCACGGCGCAGCTCATGGCGCAGCACCTCAACACGCCGGTCCCGCTGGAGAGCGTGCCGGAGCCGGTGCGTCCCATGCTGGCGCGCGGCCTGGCCAAGAACCCGGGGCAGCGCCTGTGGAACGCCGGCGAGTTCGTCGCCGAACTGGAGCGGACCGCCGTGGCGGCCTACGGGCCGGACTGGGAGCAGCGCGGCGTCCGCGCGCTGGCCGTGGCGGTCGCGGCGCTCGCGTCCGCCGCGCCTCTGGCGATGCCGGGCTCCTTCGCCGGTTCGGACGCGGCGCCGGGGGCGGCGTCCCTGCAGCAGACCGTGGCCACCCAGGGGGCGGACGCGGCGCGGCACAGCAGGGGCCTCCTGCGCCAGGTGAGCAGCAGCAAGATCGCTGTCGTCGGGGCGGCGCTCGCCACCGGGGCCGTGCTCACCGCCGGAGGGCTCGTCCTGCGCGACCACAAGGCGGGCGGCACGACGCACACCGGCGCGAGCCCCCGCGCGGGCGGCGCGACCCCGGCACCGGCCCCGACGACCGTCGGCGGCAAGGCGACCGGACAGCTCAAGCTCGGGATCCGCAACGGCCGGCCTTACGGGACCTCACAGGGGCCGAGCTTCGCCTACGGCTTCTCGGTCACGCCCGCCAGGGCGACCCCGGGGACGCGGGTCTCCCTCGTGGCGACGGCCAAGTCCCGCAACCCTCCCGGCGAGCATTCCGGCCGGTTCGGCGCCACCCCGGTGGACGGGCGGCTCTCGTTCTATCCCGTGGCGGCGGGCGCCGAGGGGACGCTGCCCACCGGCCCCGCGCCGCTGTGGGTCCCCGGCCGGTCGACCCCGGGCCCGCAGCGGGACGGGGCGGCGCCCGGCGGCTGGCGGGTCGGCGAGTTCACCACCACCTACACCGTCACCGTGCCCTCGAACGGCAGGCTGCGGCCGGGGCGCTACCTGGTGGTCCCGTTCTCGCCACCGGCGATCACCAGCCTGGAGGTCAGGGGCCGGCGGTACTCCCCGCAGGCCCTGGGCGCCTACGCGCAGGGCACCCTGCCGATGATCACCGTCCTGCCCGCGACGGCGCCTGCCGGTACCGGGCCCGCGACCGCGCGGCCGGGCGGCGGCGGGCGCACGTGCAAGACCTACGAGAAGGACGGCAAGGTCGTGAAGAGAGTGTGCGTCTAGGCGCCGCGCAGCTCGCCGGTGGCCGTCCGGTAGGCCGCGGCGATGCCGTCGAGCATGCCGACGAGCAGCGGCGCCTGCTCCGGTCCGTAGCGGGCGCCGACCTCGTCCAGGTGCCGCCGGGCCCCCGCGGCGAGGGCGCGGTACTCGTCGAGGCCCTCCTCGACCAGCTCCACGGTGACCGTGCGGCGGTCGTGCTCGCCGCGGACCCGCCGCGCGTAGCCGGCCTTCTCCAGCCGGTCGACCAGCCGGGTCGCCGAGGCGGACGGCAGCCGCAGCTCCTCGGAGATCGCGCCGACCGGCAGCGGGCCGCGCATCTCCAGCAGGATCACGGCGGCGATGTCGATGGGGCGCAGGCCGAGCCGGTCGGCGACCGCCTCGTTGTGGAGGAGGACCGCGATCAGGAATCCGCGGAAGACGTCCTCTCCCGCCCGTTCGGCACCCACCCGCGCAGGATACTCCGCGGCGATGTAACTTCATATCGGAGATACTTCACTTTGGAGGGGATATGAAGATCCTCGTCATCGGCGCGGGGGTGGGCGGCCTGGCCGCGGCGCGCGCGCTGCTCGCCGCGGGCCACGAGGTCCGGGTCCACGAGCAGGCGCCCGGCCCCCGGACGGGCGGCAAGGCGGTGCTCATCTGGAGCAACGGCAACGCCGTCCTGCACGACCTCGGCATCACGCTGGACGGCGCCGGCAACCGCATCGACCGGATCGACGCCCTCACGCCTTCCGGGCGGCTGCGCACCGGTCAGGACATCGCGCACGCCGCGTCCCGCTACGGCTTCGAGACGAAGGCGATCGCCCGCCGCGACCTGCTCGGACGGCTCGCCGAAGGGCTGCCGGAGGGCGTCGTCCGCTACGGCGTGGCCTGCACGGGCCTGACCCAGGACGGCGACAGCGTCACGGCGTCCTTTCACGACGGGTCGACGGCCACCGGAGACCTGCTCGTCGGAGCGGACGGCCACCACTCGGCGGTGCGGCGGCACCTGTGGGGCGAGGGCACCGTGCGGCCCGCGACGTTCGGCACCTGGCAGGGCCTCAGCCCGATCGGCATCGAGCTGACCGGCACGCACCGCCATCTCATGATCAGCGGAAGGGAGGGCGCGTGCGGGCTCATGCCCGCGGGCGGCGGCCTGCTCCAGTGGTGGTTCGACATGCGCTGGAAGCCCGGCGACCCGCGCCCCGCGTCCCCGCTGGCGGAGCTGAGGCGGCGCTTCGGGCACTGGGCGGCCCCCGTTCCGCAGGTGCTCGCCACCGCGGCCGACGAGGACGTCGAGTTCTTCGGGCACCACTGGAACAAGGTGCGCAAGGTCTGGGGCGAGGGCCGCGTCACCCTGGTCGGCGACGCCGCGCACACCATGCCGCCCACGCTCGGGCAGGGCGCCAACCAGACCCTTGAGGACGCCTGGGTGCTCGGCCGCGCGCTGGGCGGGGAGGGCGACCCGGCGGCCGGGCTGCGCGCCTACGAGAGGGCCCGCTACCCGCAGATCTCCCTGGTCTCCCGCATGGCGCGGCGCAATCCCGCGAACTGGCGCATCCCGCCGCTGATCGGCCGGCTGTTCCCGGAGACGGCGCAGAGCGCCATGCTCGCCCGGTTCAGCAACCGCCTCGCGGCGGAGTCGCCCTGAGCACGGTCCGGCGCACCCGGGCTGACCGGCGATGATGTGAGGACTATTCACATTTCCTCGGATCGGTGTTTCACTCGGCTGAGAGCCACTGGACGTCTCCCCCGGCCGAGGTGCCCCATGCCCGTCCGCCGTGCCGCCTGCGTTCCGATCCTTCTCGTTCTCCTGCTCGCCCTTCTGTCCGTCCCCCGCGCGCAAGCGGAGGGCGAGCCACCCGAGGTGCGCGGCTACATCGACGCCCACAGCCACCTGATGGCGTACGAGGCGTTCGGCGGCGCGCTCATGTGCGGCAAGCCGTTCGACCCGGACGGCATCGAGGAGGCGCTCCGCGACTGCCCCGACCACGCCGGCAACGGCGTGCTCGCCTGGTGGGAGAACTTCCTCAGGTACGGCACCCCGTTCGGGACCCACGACCCGACGGGCTGGCCGACGTTCAAGGACTGGCCCGCCTACGACTCCCGCACCCACCAGCAGGTCTACTACGAGTGGCTGGAGCGGTCCTGGCGGGCCGGACAGCGCGTCCTCGTCAACCACCTCGTGGACAACCGGCAGCTCTGCGAGATCTATCCGCTCAAGCGCACGGCCTGCGACGAGATGGCCTCGATCCGGGTCCAGGCGCAGCGGATGCGGGAGATGCAGAGCTTCATCGACGAGCGCAGCGGCGGCCCCGGCAAGGGCTGGTTCCGGATCGTGCGCGACTCGGCGCAGGCCCGGCAGGTCATCGAGGACGGCAAGCTCGCCGTCGTCCTCGGCATCGAGACCTCCGAGCCGTTCGGCTGCCGGCTCGTGGGCGGCGCCCCGGCCTGCACCCGCGCCGACATCGACCGGGGGCTGGACGAGGCGCGGAGCCTCGGCGTGGCCTCGATGTTCGTGTGCCACAAGTACGACAACGCGCTGTGCGGCGTGCGGTACGACGGCGGCGTGGCGGGCGCGTTCGTCAACCTCGCCAACTTCCTCGGCACCGGGCGGTTCTGGCAGGCCGAGACGTGCACCGGACCCGCCCACGACAACACGATCGCCCCGGCGGGCGAGGTCGGCGACGCCCTGCAACCGATCCTGAAGCTGCTCGGGCTGGCGGGGATCACGCTGCCGATCTATCCGAGCGCCCCGCACTGCAACGTCCGGGGGCTCAGCGACCTCGGCGCCTACACGATCCAGGGGATGATGAAGCGGCACATGATCGTCGAGGTCGACCACATGAGCGCCAAGGCCGCCGGGCAGGCCCTCGGCCTCCTGGAGGCCGCGCGGTACCCCGGCGTCATCTCGTCCCACAGCTGGATGGACGCGACCTACCTGCCCCGCGTCTACCGGCTCGGCGGCATGGTGGCCGGGTACGGCAGCGCGGCCGACCGCTTCACCGCCGAGTGGCGGCGCAACAAGGCCCAGCGCGACCCCGCCCGACCGTTCGGCTACGGGTACGGGCTCGACGCCAACGGCATGGGCGCGCTTCCGGAGCCCCGCACGGGCGGGGCCGCGGGCCCGCTGCGGTACCCCTTCACCTCGCCGATCGACCCCGCGGTGAAGCTCGACCGGCTCCGCACCGGGCAGCGCACCTGGGACCTCAACACCGAGGGCGTCGCGAACTACGGCCTCGTCCCGGACTGGCTCGCCGACCTCCGCGCGGTCGGCGGGCCGGAGATCACCGAGGACATGGCGCGCGGCGCGGAGACCTATCTTCGGATGTGGCGCGCCGCCGAGACCGCGCCGTCGTAGAGATCGGTAAGCTTCGGGGCATGCGTTGACCCCTGCCCGCGAGCCGGGCACCGCCGACGTCTCCTTCGTGACACGCGACCGAAACCGGAGCCAACGAAGGAGACGTCACCATGTCCACGTCGATCCGCATCGACGTTCCCGAGGCGCTCGCCGCCTCGCACAGCAAGCACTTCGGCGCGTCCGGCCGCGCCTGGATCGCCGCGCTGCCCGACCTCGCCGCCGCCTTCCTGGACCGCTGGGCGCTGCGCCCGGACGGTCCGGGACGGCACGGCATGGCCTCGCTCGTGCTGCCGGTGACCCGCGCGGACGGCACGCCGGCCGCGCTCAAGCTCCAGCCGGTCACCGACGAGCACGCCACCGAACCGGTCGGCCTGCGCATGTGGGACGGCGACGGGTCGGTGCGCCTGCTCGACCACGACCCTGACACCGGAACGATGCTGCTCGAACGCCTGGACGCGGCCCGGCCGCTGTCGTCCGTGGCCGACGACGACACCGCGATGGGCGTCCTGGCCGGGCTGCTGGAGCGCCTGGTCGCGGTGCGGGCGCCCGAGGGGCTGCGCCGTCTGGCCGACATCGCCGCCGACATGCTCGACGAGGTTCCCGGGGCCGTGCCCGCGCTGGCCGACCCGGCCGACCGGCGGCTGGTGCGGACGTGCGCGTCCGCCGTCGCCGAACTCGTCGGCGAACCCGGCGACCGGCTGCTGCACTGGGACCTGCACTACGACAACGTCCTCGCCGCGGAGCGGGAGCCGTGGCTGGCCATCGACCCCAAGCCCCTCGCCGGCGACCCCGGCTTCGACCTGCTGCCGGCGCTGGACAACCGGTGGGACGAGGTCGTGGCGAGCGGTGACGTCACCGGGACGGTCCTGCGCCGTTTCGATCTCCTGACCGAGGCCGTCCGCCTGGACCGGCAGCGGGCGACCGGCTGGACGCTCGGCCGCGTCCTGCAGAACGCGCTGTGGGACGTCGAGGACGGCGAGACGGCGCTGCACCCCGCCCAGGTCGCCATCGCCACAGCCCTCCTGCGCCACCGGGCGGGCTGAGGGCCTGGCCGCGCCGGCGCCCGCGAGGAGGTCCTCGCGGGCGCCGGCGGGGTCGGTCAGCAGCTGCCGAGCATCGTGTTGAGCGCGCTCTTCTCCGCGCTGTCCACGGTCAGGCCCCAGTACCACTTCACCTGGATCCAGGCGCGGGCGTAGGTGCAGCGGAAGGAGGTGACCGACGGCTGCCACTCGGCCGGGTCCTTGTCGCTCTTCGCCTGGTTGACGTTGTCGGTGACGGCCCACAGCTGGGGGCCGCCGAGGTCGTTGGCGAACGACTGGCGGCGGGACGTCGTCCAGGACCAGGCGCCGGACGCCCACGCCTCGGCGAGCGGGACCATGTGGTCGATGTCGAGGTCGGACGCCAGTTTCCAGGTGGCCCCGTCGTAGGGCGAGTACCAGCTGCCGGACGTCGCGGCGCACGCGGAGTCGGTGGTGACGTTCGTGCCGTCCCGCTTGAGCACGGTCTCGCGGGTGTTGCACGTCCCGGAGATGGTGATCCAGTGCGGGAACAGGTCGCGGTCGTAGGTGCTCCCGTGCGACTCGGCGGCCACGGTGAGGGTGGCCAGGCGGCTCGCGGCCGTGGACGCGGACGGGATGTTGGGCGGCGTCGCGGACGCGGGCGCGGCCGCCGTGCCGAGCAGGGCCGCGCTCAGGGCGGCGGGGAGCGCGAACGTGAGAAGTCGTCGCATCGGGATGCCTTTCCGCAGTCGTCCCCGGGCCGGGGCCAGTGCCCCGAGGGGGAGCGGGAACGACGGCACTGCGACGGTGACATTTTCGACAAATACGAATAAATGTCACGCTTTGCCCATGCGCGGCGCCGCTGTTGGTCGGAAGGTGACGTCTATCGCCGGCCGATGGCCTCTGAGCTGCGACGAAACGGGCGATGCCCGTCCGGAGACGGCGGATGAAGAATTCTTGAACACCGGGCCCAGCGCCGGGCAGAGCCGGGGCCGGGCGCGAGGCAAGGCGTCCGGAGCTACATCGCCGCGAGGACGCCTTCGGCGTCGTCCCAGAGGCGGCGGGCGAGCGCGCCGTCGCGGGCCCTGGCCCTGAGCGGCCTCTCCTTCGCGACGTGGAAGTACCGTCCCGTGCCGGCCGAGTCCACCAGGTTCACGACCGGCGGAGCGGCCCTCCCCACCGGCTTCAAGGTCGGTTTGACGGCCCGCATGAGCAGGCCGAGGGGCCCGCCCCTCGTGGTGAGGTCCGTCCGCAGCACGCCCGGATGCACCGCGTCGATCGTCGCGCCGGTGCCCTTCCACCGCTCGGCGAACAGCGGGACCATCAGCAGGTTCGCCAGCTTGGTCCCGGCATAGGTCCGGACGGGATGGAAGTCCCGGCCCTCGGGCGTCCGGTCGGGGTCGACCCTGCCCGCGGCGTAGAGGGCGGCGCTGACCTGCACGACCCGGCGCAGCCGCTCCTCCAGCAGGCGGTTCAGCAGGAACGGCGCCAGATGGTTGGTGAAGAACGCCTGCTCGAAGCCGTCCTCGTTGAGCTCGCGCCGGGCGGGCCAGAGCGCCGCGTTGTGCACGAGCACGCACGGCCCGGAGCCGGCCGCGGCGAGCGCCCCGGCCAGCTCCCGGACCGTGCGCACGGACGACAGGTCGCCCACGAGGAGGTCCGCGCCGACCTCCCGCGCCGCGACCGCGCCCGCGTCCGGCCGGCGCGCCACGATCGTCACCCGGTGGCCCCGCCGGACGGCCTCCGCGGCGACCGCGCGTCCCACCCCCCGGTTCCCGCCGGTCACGACGACGCTCGACGGCTCGCCCATGGCGCCGCCTAGTGTTCCGCGCCGAAGCGGGCCCGGCCGCCCGAGATGACCGTCGTCCCGTCCACGCCCGCCTCGAACAGGACGGCTCCGCTCTCCGAGCCGTCGCGCCAGGTGCTCACCTGGAGCGCGTCGCCGGGGAAGACGGGCGCGGCGAAGCGGCCTTCGAGTTCGGCCAGGTCGGCGGGGTGGGCGCCGAGGGACTCGGCGAGCGGAAGGGTGACGGCCGCGAGCGTGCACAGGCCGTGCATGATCGGGCGCGGCATCCCGGCCGCCTTCGCCGCCTCCGGGTCGATGTGCAGGTGGTGGCGGTCGCCGAGCAGCCGGTAGAGGGCCGCCTGCTCGGACGCGGTGGGGACGGTCAGCACGCCATCCGGTCCGGTCTCGGGACGGCGGCGGGACGACGGGCCGCGCTCGCCGCCGAACCCGCCGCCTCCGGGCGCGAACAGCGACCACGTCGCCTCGAAGTACTCGCTCTCCACCGCCACGTCGAAGACGGCCGCGGACCCCTTGTCCCACACGTCGGTGACGCGGGCGCTCATCTCCACCGAGCCGGAACGCGGCAGCGGCTTCAGGACGCGGAGGCGCTGCGTCCCGTGCACGGCCGTCCGGACGTCGAACGCGCCCGCCGAGCCCAGGACGTCCGGCGCCCACTGCGCGAGGGTCAGCACGAACGTCGGCAGGACGCGGAGCCTCTCCTCGAACACCAGGTCCAGGTCGGAAGCGCCCGCCCCCACCGCGAGCGCGTAGAGGATGGGCCGCGTCTCGTCGTAGGCCACCGTCCGGGCGCCGAGCGACCGCCCCCGCCATTCATGGGTCCGGGTCATTCGTCCGCTCCGAGAATCAGACCGCTGGTCGGGACGCCGGTCCCGGCGGTGACGAGAACGTTGTGGACGTCGCCCGGCTGGTTCACCGAGGTGCCGCGCACGAGCCGGACGGCCTCCGCGATGCCGTTCATCCCGTGGATGTAGGCCTCGCCGAGCTGGCCCCCGTGGGTGTTGATCGGGAGCCTGCCGCCGAGCTCCAGGTTGCCGTCGGCGACGAAGTCCTTGCCCTCGCCCTTCGCGCAGAAGCCCAGCTCCTCCAGCTGTGGCAGGACGAGCGGCGTGAAGTGGTCGTAGAGGATCGCGGCCTGGACGTCGGCCGGGGTGAGCCGCGACTGCCCGTAGAGCTGCCGCCCGACCAGGCCCATCTCGGGGATACCGGTGATCTCCGAGCGGTAGTAGCTGGTCATCATGTGCTGGTCGTTGCCGGAGCCCTGCGCCGCGCCCCAGATCACGGCGGGCCGGTGCGGGAGGTCGCGGGCGCGCTCGGCGGACACGACGACGAGGGCCTGGCCGCCGTCGCTCTCCTGGCAGCAGTCCAGGAGGCGGAGCGGCTCGGCGATCCAGCGGGACGCCTGGTGGTCCTCCAGCGTGATCGGCCGCCCGTAGAACCACGCGGCCGGGTTC
This sequence comes from Actinomadura sp. NPDC048955, assembly GCF_040649435.1. Lineage (NCBI taxonomy): Bacteria > Bacillati > Actinomycetota > Actinomycetes > Streptosporangiales > Thermomonosporaceae > Actinomadura > Actinomadura sp. NPDC048955. The sequence continues at coordinate 76,922 of NZ_JBEZJI010000005.1, read as the reverse complement.
GCGGCGGCGTGCCTGCGGTCGACGACGGCGATGCGGCCGAAGTCCTCGCTGGTCGCGCCGTACTCGTGCATGTAGCGGCGGGCGAACATGGCGACCCACTGCGCGGGGGTCGAGAGCCCGAACGGGTTCATCCACGCGTACGCGGCGCTGTCGGCGCTGACGTCCATCGGGCGGTCGGCCTGCCCGAGGCCGTAGCGGGTGCCGGACCGCTCGTTGAACGCGCGGTAGCAGACGACGACGTCGGCGACGCCGGTCGCGACGGCCATCGCCGCCTGCTGGACGGTGCCGCAGGCCGCGCCGCCGCCGTGCCCGATGCGCGAGAAGAACTTCAGCTCGCCGATGCCGAGGTTGCGCGCGATGTGGATCTCGGAGCTCGTGTCGGCGGTGAAGGTCACCATGCCGTCCACGTCGGACGGCTGGAGCCCCGCGTCCACGATGGCGGCGAGCACCGCCTCGCAGGCCAGCCGCAGCTCGCTGCGGCCCGACTCCTTGGAGAACTCGGTGGCGCCGATCCCGGCGACCGCGGCCGCCCCTGGCAGCACGCTCATGCGCCGCTCCCCCGTTCCCCCGCGGCGGGCGCCCCGGCGGCGGGCAGTTCCACCACGACGGTGCCGGTGACGTGCGGGCCGATCGCGTTGACGCCGCGCACGGCGATCTCGACCCGGCGGCCGGGGTCGTCCTTGGCCGCGACGGTCCCGGTCAGCACCATCGTGTCGCCCGGGTAGTTCGGCGCGCCCAGCCTGATCCTGATGGCCTTCACGACGGCGGCGGGCCCGGCCCAGGCCGTCACGTACCGGTCGACGAGCCCGTTGGTGGTCAGGATGTTCATGAAGACGTCCCTGGAGCCGCGCTCGACGGCGAGCGACGGGTCGTGGTGGACGTCCTGGTAGTCGCGGCTCGCCAGCGCGGTCGCGACGATCATCGTGCGGGTCAGCGGGACGCTCAGCTCGGGGAGCTCCTCCCCCACCGCCACGTCCTCGTAGCTCCTGGTCACAGCGTTCCCGATCACAGGGCCGCCCCCAGCAGGTCCAGGTCGGAGGAGGCTCCGCCGAGCGTCCCGGAGATCTGCTTGCCCCACAGGAAGTGGCGGTGCACCGGGTAGTCGACGTCCACGCCGATGCCGCCGTGCAGGTGCTGGACGCGGTGGACGACGTTCAGCCCGCCCTCGTCCGACCACCACTTGGCGACGAGGACGGCGGACTCGGCGTCCTCCCCGGCGTCGACCAGAGAGAGGGCGTGCCAGAGGCAGACGCGCAGCGCGTCGATCTCGATGTAGCAGTCGGCGAGCTGGTGCTGGGCGGCCTGGAAGGTGGCGAGCGGGCGGCCGAACTGCTCGCGGCCCGACAGGTAGTCGGCGGCCATGCGCAGCGCGCCCTCCGCGACGCCGACCTGGACGGCGGCCAGCGAGACGCGGGCCAGCCGCAGCGCCGTGCCGAGCGCGCCGTCCGGAAGGGCGCGCGCCCGGGCGCCGTCGAGGGTCAGGTGCCCGGCGGCGTCGCGGCTGGTGGTCTCCGCGCGTTCCCACGACGCCCCGGCGGCCGAGGTCTCCAGCAGGAACAGGCCGGGCCCCTGCGGCGACGCGGCCGAGACGAGGACGTGGCTCGCCCCGAACGGCGTCGGGACGGCCGCCTTCGTGCCGGTCAGCAGCCAGTCCTCGCCGTCGCGGGCGGCGGCGCAGCGCGGCGCGGCGGGGTCGGCGGGCCCGAACTCCTCCAGCGCGACGGTCGGCCGCGACGTCCCGTCCGCGAAGGCCGCGGGAACGTCCTCGCCGTGCGAGGCGAGCGTGAGCGCGGCGACGACGGCGGGCCAGACCGGGACGGGGGCGACGGTGCGGCCCTGCTCCTCCAGCAGGACGGCCAGGCCGGCGGCGCCGAGTCCCGCGCCGCCCGCGGACTCGGGCAGCGCGACGCCGAGCAGGCCCGTCTCGCCGAGCTCGGCCCACAGCCCCTCGTCGTACCCGCGCCCGGACCCTTCGGCGTCCTTGATCCGCGCCTGCGTGGCGCGGTCGGTGAAGATCTGCCGGGCGAGGTCCCTGACCGCCTCCAGCTCTTCGCCAAGCGTGAAGTCCATCAGCGCTCCTTGGAAATGTGCGGCGGTCCGGCGGGGCGGAACGCCGGCAGGGACAGGTCGGGGTCCGGGTCGATCCAGTCGAGGACGACGGGCATGCCGACCTCGACGTCCTCCGGCGCGACCCCGGTCATGTTCGCGATCAGCCGCGTCCCCTCCGCCAGCTCGATCACCGCGACGACCAGCGGGTAGTCGAACGCGGGGTGGCGCGGGTGGTGGTTGACGACGTAGCTGTGGACGTGGCCGTCGCCCGACGCCTCGACGGTGTCCCAGTCGAACGAGCCGCACTGCGGGCAGCACGGCCCCGGCGGGTGCCGCAGCGACTTGCAGTCGGCGCAGCGCTGGATGACGAGCCGGTGCTCGCGGGCCGCCTCGAACCAGAACGCGTTGTCCAGGTTGATCGCCGGGCGGGGGCGCAGCGCCTTCTTCTCCGGCTCAGGGGCGGCGGGCTTGTCGGCGGGGCGGAACCGCAGGAGGCGCCACCGCTGCGTGGCGACGACCTCGCCCGCCCCGTCCCGGTAGGTCTTGACCGTGCTGACGAAGCGTCCCGCGCCGAGCGCGGTCCTCTTCTCCGGGGAGATCGACTCGACGGTCTCCTCGACGCTGACGCGGTCGCCCGGCACCAGCTCCCGGTGGAACTCGAACTCCGAGTCGGTGGCGACGACGGAGGTGTAGCCGCCCTCGGCCAGCAGCTCGGTCAGCTCGTCCGGGCCCGCGGGGTCGGCGCGGACCGACGCCGCGTACCCGCGCATCGTCCACGCCTGCATCATCGACGCGGGCGCCACGACGCCGTCGCGGCCGGTGGCCCGCGCGGCCTCCTCGTCCAGGTAGACGGGGTTGTCGTCCGCCATGGCCTCGACCCAGTGCCGGATCATGGGGACGTTCACCGGGTCCTGCCCGTCGCGCCGCGCCCCGTAGGGCCGTCCGACCCACGCCTGGAGCCGCGCCTCGTACTCCTCGCCGTCGCCGCTCATGACCGCCTCGACCTCGGCAGGCCCAGCCCCTGGACGGCGACCATGTCGCGCAGCACCTCGTTGACGCCGCCGCCGAAGGTGTTGACGATGCCCTGCCGCGACAGCTGCTCGATCTGCCCGTGCAGCACGGCTCCCGGCGACTCGGGGCGGATCCGCCCGGCGGCGCCGAGGACCCCGGTCAGCGTCCGCTGGACCTCGATGTGCGTCTCGGTCCCGTAGGACTTGGCGGCGCCGGCCTGCGCGCCGGTCAGCGTCCCGGCCTCCACCGCCATCGTCATCTTCCAGTTCATCAGCCGCATCGCCTCCAGCTTGGCGTGCGTGCGGGCGAGGTCGGCCCGCACCCACGGCAGGTCGATCACCCCGTTGCCGCGCGCCCAGTCGCGGACGTCCTCCCACAGCCGGATCATCCGGCCGCCGAGCGCGGCGAGCCCGATGCGCTCGTGGTTGAGCTGCGTGGTGATCAGGCTCCAGCCGCCGTCGACGTCCCCGACCACCGAGGAGGCGGGCACCGCGACACCGTTGTAGTAGGTCGCCGTCACGACCATCCCGCCGACCGTCGGGATCGGGCTCCAGGAGAACCCGTCGGCGTCGGTCGGGACGATCAGGATGGAGATGCCCTTGTGCTTGGGCGCGTCCGGGTTCGTGCGCGCCGCGAGCCAGATGTGGTCGGCGGTGTTGGCGCCGCTGGTGAAGACCTTGCTGCCGTCGACGACGTACCGGTCGCCGTCCCGGACGGCCCGGGTGCGCAGCGACGCGAGGTCGGTCCCGGCCTCGGGCTCGGTGTAGCCGATCGCGAAGACGATGTCGCCGGACAGGATGCCGGGCAGGTACCTGCGCTTCTGCTCGTCGGTGCCGAACCGCATCAGCGTGGGGCCGACCGTGTTCACGGTGACGAACGGGAACGGGAGCCCGGCCCGCTGCACCTCGTCGAAGAACACGTACTGCTCGGCGATCGACCTGCCCTGCCCGCCGTACTCCTCCGGCCAGCCGTAGCCGAGCCAGCCGTCGTTGCCGAGCATCTTGACGATCTCGCGGAACCGCTCCCCGCCCACGCCCTGCTCGCCGGCGCGGCGCCGCACGTCCTCGGGCAGCAGGCCCGCGAAGTACGCCCTCAGTTCCGCGCGCAACTCGCGATGCGCCTCGGACTCACGCAGATCCATACATGCCCTTTCTCGGTCAGGGGAGGAAGCGCCCGCGGCCCGCGGCGACGAACTCCTCACGGAGCGCTGCCTTGTCCGCGTCGGTCATCGGGACGTACTCCGGCGAGCCCCGCCCCGCCCACCGGAACACGGGGTCGGAGGTGCGCCAGCCGTCGAGCTGCAGCTCCTTCTTCTTGAGCTTTCCCGACCCGGTCGTCGGCAGCGCGTGCGAGACGCGCACGAAGCGCGGGGCGCCCTTGGTCCCGAGGTCGTCCTGGCGGGCGAGGAAGGCGGGCAGGTCCAGGTCCTCGAAGCGAACGTCCTCGGGGATCTCGATCGCCGCCATCACCTGGTCGCCCGAGCGCGGGTCGGGGACGCCGAACGCGACCGCGTCCACGATCTTCGGGTGGCGGCGGACGACGTTCTGGGTGAGCAGCGCGGAGATGTTCTCCGAGTCCACCCGGATCCAGTCGCCGGACCGCCCGCCGAAGTACAGGAACCCGTCGCCGTCGACGTAGCCGAGGTCGCCCGTCCAGTACCAGCCGTGCCTGACCCGCTCGGCGTCGGCCTCGGGGTTCCGGTAGTAGCCCTCGAACCTGGCCGCGCCGTGCACGTCGACGATCTCCCCGACGGCGGCCTCGGCGTTGGTGACGCGGCCGTGCCCGTCCAGGACGGCGGGCGCGCAGGTCTCGCGCGTCTCGGGGTTGACGATGCGGACGCCGTCGTGGGCGGGGCGCCCGAGGGCGCTCGGCGGCGCCTGCGGATCCCGTCTGATCATTCCGGCGCTCTCGCTGGATCCGTAGCCCTCGACCAGCCGCGCGCCGAAGCGGCGCAGGAACTCGGCCTTGTCCTCCGGGGACGCCTCCGTCCCGAACCCGTGCGTCAGCGTGTTGTCGCGGTCGTCCGGCTTCTCGGGGGTGGCGAGGACGTAGCCGATCGCCTTGCCGACGTAGGTGAAGAACGTCGCGCCGTAGTACCGGACGTCCGGGAGGAACCCGGACGCGGAGAACTTCCTCGCCAGGACGACGGTCGCGCCTGCCGCCAGCGACGGCGCCCACAGCGCCATAAGCGCGTTGCCGTGGAACAGCGGCATCGAGCAGTAGCTGACGTCCTCGCGCTTGACGTCGTACTTGGCGCTGTTGTTGCGGCCCAGCTCTGCGAGCCGGCCCTGGGAGCAGCGCGCCGCCTTCGAGGCGCCGGTCGTCCCGGAGGTGAACAGCAGCAGGAGCTGCGTCTCCGGCGTGACCGACGCGTCGGCTTCGGGCTCGCAGGCGTGGGCGGCGACCAGCTCCGGGTAGCCGTCGTCGTCGACCAGCAGGAAGCGGTCGCGCGGGACGCCGATGTCGAGGCCGTCCAGCAGCTCCAGCCCGGCCCGGTCGGTGACGACGAGCTGGAGGTCGGTGTGCCGGACCTCCTGCTCCAGGTAGGAGCCGGTCCGGGTGGAGTTGATCCCGACGATCGTGGCGCCGCCCAGAGCCGCCGCCCCTAGCCACAGGACGTACTCGGGGACGTTCTCCAGGAGCACGCCGATATGGAACGGGCCGTTCCGGGGGGAGTGGGGGGTCGACCCCCCACAAGGGACAGGCCCGTCGCGGCGCAGTTCGCGGGCGAGCGCGGCGCGCGCGGCGCTCTCCCGGACCACCTCGTCCCACGTCCAGGTCCGCTCGCGGCTGCGCAGGCCGGGCCGGGCGTCGCCCAGCCTGGCCAGCAGCATCGCCGCGATCGTCTCGTCACGCACCCGCGGCACCCCAGGCCGGCTCGGTGGACAGGACGCAGTGGGTGCCGCCGTAGATCGCCGTCATGCACTTGTTGCAGTGGATGCACAGCGACTCGGTCGACGGCTCGTCCTGGATCCGGTTGATCAGGTCGGGCTCGCGCAGCAGGGCGCGGGCCATCGCGACGAACTGGAAGCCCTCCGCCATCGCGGTGTCCATGCCCGCCCTGTCGGTGACGCCGCCCAGCAGGATCATCGGCAGCTTCACCGCGGCGCGGATCTGCCGGGCGTCCTTGAGCAGGTAGAGATCCTCGTAGGGGTAGGACTTCAGGAAGTGCCTGCCGATCAGCTTGATCCCGAGCTTGGTCGGCTGCTTCATGACCGAGGCGAACTCGTGCAGCGGCGCGTCGCCCTTGAACAGGTACATGGGGTTGAGCAGGGAGCTGCCGGCGGTCATCTGGAGGGCGTCGACGGAGCCGTCGGCCTCCAGCCAGCGGGCGACCTGGATGGCCTCGTCGATCCAGAAGCCGCCGGGCACGCCGTCGTCCATGTTGAGCTTGGCGGTGACCGCGATGCGGTCGCCGACGGCGTCGCGGACGGCGCGGCCGATGTCGCGCGCCAGCCGGGCCCGGTTCTCCAGGGACCCGCCGTACTCGTCCCTACGGTGGTTGATCTTGGGGCTGAGGAACGCGCTCGTCAGGTAGTTGTGCCCCATGTGGATCTCGATGGAGTCGAAGCCCGCCTCGATCGCCATCCGGCCCGCGCGGCCGTGCGCCTCGACGACGCGCTCCAGGTCCGCGTGCGTGGCGGCCCTCGCGACGGTCTGCGTCGTCAGGTGGAAGTGGCGGCTGGGCGCGAGCGCGGGGAGCCTGTTGCTCTTGGGGTTGGCGACCGGGCCCGCGTGCCCGATCTGCGCCTGGACGGCCGCCCCCTCCGCGTGCACGGCGTCGGTGAGCTTGCGGAGGCCGGGCATCGCCTCGTCCCGCCAGTGGATCTGCCTGCGGTCGGTGCGTCCCTCGGGCGCGACCGCGCAGTAGGCGACGGTGGTCATCCCCACGCCGCCGCGCGCGTGCCGGACATGGAAGTCGATCAGCGCGTCGGTGACCTGGCCGTCCTTGGTCAGCCCCTCGTACGTCGCCGCCTTGATCGTGCGGTTCCGCAGCGTGACGGGCCCCAGCTTGGCGGCCTCGAACACGTCGGGCTTCGGGGCGGTTGCCGGGGGGTGCGGGGGGTCGCCCCCCCGCAGGCGGTTCGGGTCGTTCATCTCAGAGTCCTCCATCCGGACTAGACGTTAATCAGCGGGATGTCCGGGCACTCCGGACATCCCGCTGACTGGGAGCGACGGGCCGCTAGGCGTCCCCGCGCAGCGCGGCGGCGATCTGGTCGGCCTGGGACTGCTGCTCCACGAGCTGGCGCAGCAGCCACAGGCGCAGGACGCGGGTGACGGCGGCGGCCAGGTAGAGGGCCGCGCCGAGGACGGTCACCGCCAGGAACCCGACGGCGAGCGTCTGCAGCGAGCCCACGTCCCGCAGGTCGTCCTTGGCAAGGGAGACGTTGTAGGCGACGAACGTCCCGGCGACGCCGACGATCATGGCCAGGATCCCGGCGATCCGCGCCGCCCCGTCGAAGCGGGAACCGTCGGTCCTCAGCCGCTGCCGCGCGACGTCGTCCTTGAACTGCTGGCGCCGTTCCTCAGTGAGCATGGTGGGTCAACCTCCCAGGTAGTCGCTGGACAGCCGGTCTTCGATCTCGGCGGGCGGGCCGGCCGCCACCACGCGCCCGTGCAGCATCAGCGCGGCGGTGTCGGCGATCGGCAGGACGGCGCGGGCGAACTGCTCCGCGACCAGCACCGACAGGCCGCCCTCGACCAGCTCGGCGACCGTCTCGTACATCCGGGTGACGATCATGGGCGCGAGGCCCATGGACAGCTCGTCGAGCAGCAGCACCGCGGGGTCGCTGCCGAGCGCGCGCGACAGCGCGAGCATCTGCTGCTCGCCGCCGGACATGGATCCGGCGAGCTGGTGGCGGCGCTCGCCGAGGATCGGGAAGCGGGCGTAGGCCCGCTCCTCCAGGTCCTCCAGCCGGGCGCCGGTCCCGGTGGCCGCCCACAGGTTCTCCCGCACCGTCAGGTTGGGGAAGATCCCGCGGCCCTCGGGGATCGCGCAGACGCCGAGGCGCGCCGCGTCCTGCGCCGAGACGCCGTTCACCCTGCGCCCGGCGAACAGCAGGTCCCCGCCGGTCGGCGGGTGCAGGCCCGCGCACACCCGCATCGTGGTCGACTTGCCGCCGCCGTTCGGGCCGAGCAGCGCCAGCAGCGAGCCGGGCCGCAGCGCCAGGTCGACGCCGTGCAGCACCTCGATGGCGCCGTAGCCCGCGCGGATCCCCCGCAGTTCGAGCAGCGGCTCCGGGGACGCCGCGGCGGCCGGTCCGGTGGTCGCGGCCGGTTCAGCCATGACTCGCCTCCTCGGTGCCGATGTAGGCGGCGATGACCTCGGGCGACTCCTTGATCTCCCGGGGTGCGCCGGACGCGATGAGCGCGCCGTAGTCGAGGACGTGGATGGTGGAGCACAGCCGCATGACCAGCGGCAGGTCGTGCTCGACCAGGCAGATCGCGAGGCCCTCGGCGGCGAGGCCGGTGAGCATCTCCGCGAACGCCTCCGTCTCGCGCTCGGTCTGGCCGGAGGCGGGCTCGTCCAGCAGCAGCACGCGCGGCGAGGTCATCAGCGCGCGCGCCACCTCCACGACCCGGGCCCGCCCGATCGGGATGTCGGACACGTCGCGGCCGGCGACGTCGGTGAGGCCCGTGCGCTCCAGGACCCGGTCGGTCTCCTCGTCCAGGTCGAACCGCTTGCGGGACGTGGCGCGCAGGACGTCGCCCGCGACGCGGACGTTGTCGCGCACCGACAGCGACAGGAACAGCTCCAGCCGCTGGAACGTCCGGGCCATGCCGCGCCGGGCGCGCCTGGCCGGGGACAGCCGGGTGATGTCGTCCCCGTCCAGGAGCACCTGGCCGGACGCGGGCCGCTGCAGACCGGTGACGGTGTTGAACATCGTGGTCTTGCCCGCGCCGTTCGGGCCGATGAGCCCGGTGATGCGGCCTTCGTCCATGGTGAGGCTCACGTCGTCCACGGCGGTGTTGCCGCCGAACCGGACGGTGACGCCCCGGGTTTCGAGCAGGGGCGGTGACTCAGGCATGGACCGTTCCCTTCAGGCCGAGTTCGCGGTCGAGCCGGACGCGCAGCTCGTCGGTGTAGGGCTCGTCCACGCCGGCGAGTTCCAGCGGCACCGGCCGGGCCCCGCGCCCCTCCTCCAGGTAGGCGCGCCCGACGACGGGCAGCAGCATGACGACGCACAGCGCGGCCAGCGCGAACGTCCAGGTGCCGATCACGCCGGTGAGCGCGAGGACGTACAGGACGGCGCCCAGCGCCGCCGCCCCGAACAGCAGGGGCCGGGCGGTCCGGATCGCCCGGTAGCCGTCGACGAGGTCGTGGACGAACCCGCTCGGGTTCCGGCCGACGCCCATCCCGACCAGCGCCGTCCCGACGAGGACGAGGTGGCCGAGCGCCCGGTAGACGGTGGCCATGCCCTCGTTCTCCAGGGCCAGGTCGCCGAACGTCGAGACGAGGACGGCCGAGCCGACGCCCGCCATCAGCCCGCCGAGCAGGGCGCCGCCGAGGTAGCCGATGCCCGCCACCACGACGAGCATGAGCAGGGCGAGGCTGCCGACGAAGGAGAAGTTCTCCTGCGCGACGGTGCCGGTCGCCGCCGACATCAGCACGCCGCCGAGTCCCGCGATCGCCGCGGAGATCATGAAGACGCTCAGCTTGAGCCGGACGAGGTTCTGCCCGAGCATCGCCGTCGCCGCCGGGCTGTCCTTCATCGCCGCGAGCCGCCGCCCGTAGCCGCTGCCGCGCAGCGCGGCGAGCCCGACGGCGATGAGCGCGAACAGCACGGTCGCGGTCATCAGCGACGTCGTCCCGTCCCGCAGGTCCAGCGGGCCGACCTTGAGGGGCGGGACGACGAGCGCCCCGTCCGGGAAGAGGGTGAACCTCATCCCGAACAGCTCGTGCTCGGTGGTGTCGCGCAGAACCATGTTCGACAGGAACTCGCCGAACGCCATGGTCGCGAGCGCCAGGTACAGGCCGCGCAGCCGCAGCGCCGGCAGCGCGACGAGCCCGCCGACCAGGGCCGCCGCCGCGACGGCGAGCAGCACGCCCTGGAGGTTCGTCCGGGCCGCGAGCCCGCTGCCCTGCACGCCGAAGTGGAACGCCACCACCGTCGCGACCGCCCCGAACGCCAGCGGCGCGAGGTTCAGCTCGCCCGCGTAGCCGGTGAGGACGGTCAGCGACAGCGCGATGATCGCGAACGTCATGCCGAGCGAGAACGTGGTGACCGCGCCGTCCGACAGCAGCAGGCTGTAGAGGTAGACGACCGCGACCAGCACGAGCCCCCACACCGCCGCGGACCGCACGGTCGGCGGCCGGTACCGCTCGCGGGTCCGGATCGCGGCCCCGCGCAGCCGGTCCTGGGGCAGCACCACCAGCACCACGAACAAGATGATCATCGGTAGCGAGACGCGCAGGTTGCCGGTGAACGTGCCCGCCGACGGCAGGTAGGCCAGCACGTAGTTCGCGGCCAGGCCGAGCACCATCGCGCCGGCGAAGGTGCGGGGGATGCTGCGCAGCCGCCCGAACATCGCCGCCGCGAACGCGTCGATCACCAGCAGGGTCAGCGCGTTCGCGTCCAGCCCGCCGCCGCTGATCGGGACGATCAGCACCCCGGCGAGCACGGCCAGCGTCGACCCGAGCGCCCACGACAGCATCGCGGCGCGCTCCGGATCGTGGCCGTTCAGCCGCAGCAGGTCGGGGTCGTCGACGGACCCGCGCATCACCACGCCGGCCCGGCTGCGGGTGAACAGCACCCGCAGCCCGGCGGCGATCGCGACGGCGGCGACCAGGCACACGATCTCGTGGTAGCGGACCACCACCCCCGCGATCGTGATCTTCGAGCCCGCGCCGAAGAACATGTCCACGGTGTGGGCCTCGTCGGGGTTCCAGATCCACTGCGCCAGGTAGACGGTCCCGAGCAGCACCGCCACCGTCACGATGATCTTCGTGACGTCGGCGGTGCCGCGCAGGCCCCGCATGATGGCGGCGTGCAGGGCGGCGCCCATCGCGGGGCCGGCGACGCCGACCACGACGATCAGCGCGAGCCACACCGGCCAGCCCCACCGCTCGGTGCAGTGCCAGTACAGGAACGTTCCGAACATGGCCTGCGCGCCGTGCGCGAAGTTGAAGATTCCCGAGGTGTTGTACGTCAGCACGAGCCCCGAGGCCGCGATGGAGTACACCGAGCCGAGGACCAGGCCGAGAATGGTGTAGGTCAGGAACGTGGTCACGTGGTCACCGCCACTTGTTCACCGCCATGGGGAGGACGCCTCCGGCCGCCGTCGCGGTCAGGACGTCTGGGGCTTGATGACGTCGCCGGTCAGGAACTTGGTGGAGATCCGGTCGTCGCCGAGCTTCGTCCCCCACGTCTTCGGGTCGGTCTTGACGACGAAGTCGCCGCCGCACTCGAACTCGCCCACGTTCTTCGGGTAGACCTGCTCGTACTTGGTCTTGTTCAGCTTGACCATGAGGGAGCACGACGCCGGCTTGTTGTCGCCCGGGTCGGTCGGCGCGTGCAGGCCGCCGCCCGTCCACTCGTGCACCTTCGACAACTCGTTGATCACGCACTGCCGGGTCAGGTCCGAGCCGCACTTCTGGGCCGACTGCGCCCACAGCAGGAACGCCGAGGTGGCCTGCATGCCGAGCAGCGCGACCTTGCCCTTCTTCGCGCTGACGAGGTCGGTGTACTGCTTGACCGCCGGGACCTTGTCCGCGTTCTCCAGCGGCTGGAAGATCATGCCGACGTGCAGCCGGTCACCGGCGCCGGAGGTGTTCCACTTGGAGACCAGCGAGCTGTACCAGGTCGCCTCGAACACGTAGGTGGGGTCGGCGCCCGCCCGCTCGATCGACTCCAGCAGGTTGAACTGCCCCGGGTCGGGCGAGTCGGACGTCCACAGGTACTTCGCCCCGCAGTCCTTGATCTTCTTGGCGAACGGCATGTAGCTGCTCTCGCCCGCGTCGTTCAGCCGGACGCCGCACTCCAGCGGCTTGACGCCGATCCCCTTCATCGCGCTCGCGACCTTGTTGGTGCCGGTGCTGACGGCGGGGGACGTCGACAGCAGCAGGTCCGCCTTGTCCTTGTAGTCGGGGAACATCTTCTGCGCGATGCGCAGCGCGCCGATGTTCATCATGTCCACCGGGTACGGGACGGCCTCGTACTTCATCGGGCCCATCGCCGCGTTCGGGCCGACGGTGAAGCCGGCGACGGTCGGCAGCTTGCAGCCCACCCGGTACTGCTCGGCGGCCTCGTCCATCGCGAAGCCCTGCCCGACGAGCATGAAGTCCTGCTTGCAGGACTCCTGCACCACCTTCGCCGACTGCATGTAGGCGGCGTCGTACTGGTTGCCCTTGATCTTGCGCCCGTTGATGCCGCCCTGCTGGTTGCACCAGTCGATCATGGCGCCGACGGCGTCGCCCATCTCCTTCGAGAGACCGGGCGCGGAGGTGAAGCCGCGGTCGTCGCCGAACCCGATCGCGATCTGGTCGTCGGTGACGCCCTGGTCGGTCTTGCCCCTGGCATCGCCCGGCCCGCACGGCGAGGGCAGCGTCCCGAACGCCTTGGCGCCCGCGCCCGCGCTCGCGCCACCGCCTGGACCGTTCCCGGCGGCCGTCCCGTCGGTGCCCGAGCGGTCGCTGGCACAGGACGTCGTGACGAGCGCGACCGCTAGGGCTCCCGCCGCGAGGCGTCCGATCTTGTCGACCTTCATACGGACGTACTCCTTTCACCGGCGCGCGCGCACGCGGCCGGTGGCATGGGGTGGGTTGAGATGGGGTGGTGAGCTGATGTCAGGCGGGGGGCGTGGTCTGTGTCGCCGCCGGGTCAGCCGAAGTGGGCCTGGCCGCCGTCAAGCGGGATGGTGGCTCCGGTGAGGTAGCGCATGGCGGGCTGGACGAGCGCCGCCACGGCCCTGCCGATGTCGTCCTCGCAGTCGCCGATGTAGCCGAGGGGAATCGTCTTGCGGAACTCCTCGGCCTCCTCGGGGTTCGTCTCCGCCCACCACTTCAGCCCGGGAGACAGGGCGTGCGGGGCGATGCTGTTGGCGCGGATCCCGTCCGGCCCCCACTCGGCGGCGGCCGTGCGGGTCAGCGACCGCAGCGCCTGCTTGGCCGCCGCGTAGGCGCCGAAGGTGGTGGGGTCCCAGCGGACCATGGCGGAGGTGACGAGGTTGACGATGCTGCCGCCGCCGCGCGCCTTCATGTGCGGGTGGCACGCCTTCATGAACGCGAACGCGGCGAACGGGCCGGTCCGGAAACCCTTCTGGAACGCGCGGTCGCTCATCTCCAGGAGCGGCCCGTAGGCACCGGAGTAGGCGTTGTTGACGAGGATGTCGACGCCGCCGAACGTCTCGGCGACCCGCTCGACCACCGCGGGGATCGCCTCGGTGTCGGCGACGTCGCACTCGAACGCCTCGGCCTCCGCGCCGCGCTCCCGGACCAGCCCGCACGTCGCGTCGAGCTTGGCCCGCGTCCTGCCGAGCACGGCGACCGCCGCGCCCTCCGACGCCAGCGCGAGCGCGATGCCCTGCCCGACGCCCTGTCCCGCTCCGGTCACGATCGCGACCTTGCCGCTGAGGCTTCCCATGAAACGACTCCGCTCAGTCCTGCTTCGCGCCCAGCCCGGCCCCCGCAGCGGGGCCCGGACTGAATCAGTCCTGGTGAGGGCCCATCGTGATGTGATGGGGACCACGTGAAGGGACCAGTCCCGCTCACCGGGAATCTCCGCGCGAGGGGGTGCGGACGGCGGTCCCGCTGAGCGGAATGCCCTGGTGAAGCCCGTGGTGGGGCGGCCGACAATGAGCGCGTCCGGCGAGGAGGAGGGGTCCCGATGGAGATCGTCCGGAAGCTGACCGGTCCCGGCGGCGAGTTCGAGCTCCGCGAGGAGGACGTGCTCGGCGCCCCGATCCCGGTGTTCGCGAACCGCGCCCGCAGCCTCGGAGAGGTGCTCGTCCACTCGGCGTCCTACGGCGACCGCGACTACATCGTCACCGCGGACCGGCGGCTGAGCTTCGCCGAGCACGCCGCCGCCGTCGCCTCCATGGCGAAGGCGCTGCGCGACGACCTCGGCGTGCGCCCCGGGGACCGCATCGCGATCGACGCCGCCAACAGCCCCGAGTGGATCATCTCGTTCTGGGCGGCGATCGCCGCCGGGGCCGTCGCGGTCGGCTACAACGCCTGGTGGGCGCCCCGCGAGATCGAGTACGCCCTCGGCCACACCGATCCCAAGGTCGTGATCGCCGACGAGAAGCGCGCCGCGCTGATCTCCGAGGACGTGCTGACGGTGGAGAGGGACGTCCCGTCGCTGACGCGCCGCTACCCGGACGCCGTCCTGGAGCCGCCGCGGGTCGCCGAGGACGACCCGGCGGTCATCCTCTACACCAGCGGCACGTCGGGCCGCCCCAAGGGGGCCGTCCACTCGCACCGGAACCTGACCTCGGTGGTCGAGTACCACCGGTTCAACGACGCCCTGATGCGCGCCTTCGGCGACCCGGTGGACCCCGCGTCCCGCCGCTACCTGCTGGCGCTGCCGCTGTTCCACATCGCGTGCCTGCACAACCTCGCCGTCCCCCGGCTCGCCACCGGCACCGCCGTGATCATGCACGAGGGCGGCTTCGACGTGGACAGGGTGCTCGGCCTGATCGAGCGGGAGCGGGTGACGAACTGGGGCGCCGTGCCCACCATGGCGCACCGGATGATCGAGCACGGCGACCTGTCGAAGTACGACGTCTCCTCGCTCACGGCGTTCTCGCTGGCCACCGCGCCGTCCTCACCGGCGTTCAAGGAGCGGCTGCGCGCGGTGTTCCCGCCCGCGAAGGGCGGCCTGGTCGACAGCTACGGCCTCACCGAGTCGTGCACCGGCGTCTCCACCGCCACCCCCGCCGACCTGGCGGAGGCGCCGGGGACGCTCGGCCGCCCGTCGGTCGGGGTGCAGCTGGAGATCCGCGATCCGGACAACAAGCCGCTCCCCGACGGCGTCGAGGGCGAGGTCTGCGTCCGCAGCGCCTACAACATGGTCGGCTACTGGCGCGACCCGGAGGCGACCGCCCGCGCGTTCGACGCCGAGCGCTGGCTGCACACCGGCGACATCGGCATGGTCGAGCGGGGCCGGCTGCGGCTCACCACCCGCCGCTCCGACCTGATCATCCGCGGCGGCGAGAACGTCTACCCGGCGGAGATCGAGAACGTCCTCGCCGAGTACCCGGGGCTGCGCGAGTGCATCGTCATCGGCGTCCCCCACCCCGACCTCGGCCAGGAGGTCGCCGCGGTCGCCGTGTTCGCCGACGCCCCGCCCGCCGCCGAGGAACTGGCGGACTTCGCCCGGGAGCGCCTCGCCTACTTCAAGGTCCCGTCCCGCTGGCACGTCACCACCGACCCCCTCCCCCGCAACGCGACCGGAAAGGTCCTCCGCAGACAGGTCGAAACCGAAGTCCTCTGACCCGCCCGCGCCTCCGGGAGAGATCCCGGCGGCGGGGCGCTCAGCTCGCCGCCGCCTTGGCGGGGGTGGGGAGGCCGAGACGCTCGGCCTGGAAGTCCTCCCAGGTGCGCGCGCCCCGGTCGGTTCCTTCGATGGAGAGGTTGTCACCGGCGCGGTAGGCGCGTCCGGCCTTCCCGGGGATGCGGACCGGCATCGTCGCGCGGTGCTTGCCGCTCGCCTGGAGGTAGCCGCGGATGAGCGTGCCGATCGGGAACACCTTGGGGCCGGCCAGGTCGGGGACGCGGCCCGCGGGTTCACCGAGCGCCAGCTCCACGAGCCGTTCCGCGACGTCGCGCGCGTCCACCGGCTGGAAGCGGAGCCCGCCCGGAACCGGCACCACCGGGGACTTCGCCATCCCCCGCACCACCTTGAACACCAGGTCGTGGAACTGCGCGGCCCGCAGGATCGTGTACGGCACGCCCGACTCCTCCACGATCCGCTCCACCTCCATCTGGGTCTTGAGCCACGCCACCGGCACGCTGCCGGCCCCGATGACGGAGATGAGCACGAGGTGCTTCACACGCGCGCGCGACACGGCGCCCATCAGGTTCCGCGCGACCACGTCGTCGCCCTTGTTGCCGCCCGCGAGATGCATGACGGTCTCGATGCCGTCCAGCGCGGCGTCGATCCCCTCGTTCTCAGACAGGTCGCCGGTCACGTACTCGACGCCGTCGGCGGGCTCGCGCCTGCTGCGGCTGAGCACCCGCACGTCCTGCCCGGCCTCCCGCAACCGCGGCACGACCTGCCGCCCGAGCGTGCCCGTCCCACCGGTGACCAGGATGGCTGCCATGACTCCTCCAAGTGAATCCGCTCTGTATTCACCCGTCACGACTGCACCGCCGCCGAAAACGTGACATCGGCGCCGCCCCTCCTCCCGCGCCGCTCCCCCTACCCCGACCGGGCGCATGGTCGGTGGGCTGCGCGACAGGCGGGCGGGCTCGCCACGAGCACGGCCGCGGCACAGATCCGGCTCCGGGTGAAGGCAAGGTGCACGTGAGCTGTTTCCGGGCACGGCAAAGCCACCCTCATTTCCGATGCGGCGAATAAGAATGAGAGTCCCATTCAACACAGAGCTCGAAAGTTCTTCATTCACATGAACGACATCGAGCCGAATTCTGGATTGGCGCGCAAAAGGTGCTCCGACGCCTCGCCACGATGGGCGGGCGCCGGAGCCGGTGCTGGGGCCGCGGTTCCCGCGGTATCTATGAGAGCGCCACCAGTGCTGGTGGCGTCCTGCTCAGGAAGGTACTACCCGTGCGGGCAGCTGCCCTTCGGGGCACGACAAATGGGGCACTCGTCGGGCTTCATGGCCTTACCTCCGTTTGAAGACTTATCAACAGCGCTTCGCTGCCGACAATGTGAACCGTACCCGAACAAGAGATCCCGGCAACCCGTTGTGAGTCAGAACACAATTGAGGACGCATTGTCAACTTGATGACCTTGGAAAACAACAGAGAGGTGACTCGTCAATACGCTTGGCGTCGTTCTCCAGAAGCAGAACCTGAGAGCCCTGGGCATGTGACTGCCAACATCCGCGCCGCCCGTCGAGGCCGGTCAGGCTCGATCCGTGCTCGGCCGCAGACGGGGGGACCGCCGTTCTTCGGTTCGGTGCCCGCTGGGGTCAGGCGGAACGCCGGCCCGACCTGCCGGGTCAGCCTTCGACTACTGGCGCCAGGCGCCGATCACGTCGTCCGGGCCCCAGCTCAGGGCGACATCACCGGTGATGTCCGTGCCGGAGAGCGACACCACGACGAGCCCCGCGGTCGCCGGGTCCAGGCCGGGCACAGCGACGGCGGCCCGGCGGAGTTCCGCCAGGTCGCGGTCGTCGAACGGCCCGTTGAGCCACTTGATAGAGCCGGCGAAGCGGATCCGGTTCGCCACGGGGGCGCGGTCGGCGCCCACGAGGTCGACCTCCGGGTCGAAGCGGCGGTTCCACCAGCCGCCGACCGCGCCGACGTCCGGCCAGGGCAGGTCCGACAGCTCCAGGGCCTGCCGGACGAGCGGTTCCACGGCCCGGCCCCGCCACGACGTCCAGCGGCGCTCGATCAGGCGGAAGCCCGCGTCCGGCCGTCCCCGGCGGGCCTGCTCGTGGGCCGCCCGGAGGACCGCCAGGTAGAGACGCATGTTGCTGTCGGCGATCCGGTAGAGGGCGGGCTTGCCGGACTTCGCGGAGAGGGGGTGCTCCTCTGCGAGGACGCGTTTCTCCCTGGTCAGCCGGCGCAGGAGGGGCGACAGGGTCCCGGACGGGAGCGCCTCGCCGCGGCCACCGGCCGCCGCGGCGATGTTGGCGTGCGTCCGGTCGCCCGAGCCGATGGCCTCCAGCACGCGCCGCGCCGTGTCGGGGTTGGGGAACTCCGCCAGGAGGGACGCCTCCGGCACGCCGAACAGGGCCGCGGCGGGGTCGGCGCACTCGTCCCGCATGAAGTCCAGTGCGGGCGTGGCGTTCGGCCAGGTGCGGACGATGCCCGGCAGCCCCCCGGAGACCAGGTGCGCGTCGATGGCGTCGGCGGCGCCGAGCCCGAGCGCCTGGCCCAGGTCGGCCGGGTTCAGCGGACCGAGCACCATGTTGTCGGCCCGCCCGTAGAAGGGGCGGTCGTACGCGGTGAGGCGCTCCATCATGTGCAGGTCGCTGCCGAGGAGCAGGAGCAGGACGGGCTTGGACGACAGCAGCCGATCCCACGCGGTCTGCAATGCGCCGTCGAACACGGGGTCCTGCTCGGCGAGCCAGGGCAGTTCGTCCAGGACGACGATGGACGGCGTGTCCGGCAGGGACGCCGCAAGGACCCTGAACGCGTCAGGCCAGTTGCCGCCGTCCAGCTGGGGGACGAGGTCGGGCTCGCTCGGCAGGGCCGATTCCCTGAGGTCGCGGGTGAAAGTGGCCACCGCCTCGACCGGCGACGCCCCCTTCGTGGCGGCCGAGAACAGGTACGGCACGCCGGCGCGGTCGCAGAACTCCTGGACGAGCCGCGACTTGCCGACCTGGCGGCGCCCGCGCAGAGCCACGGCCGTCCCGGCCCCGGTGGCCGCGACCCGCTCCAGCCGCTTGCCCAGCAGCGCCAGCTCGGCCCTCCTACCGATGAACACCAGGCCCTCCCAGTTAGGTAGCCTGCATCTACGTAGATTCAGTCTACATAGATGCAGGCTACATTGACCGCCCGCGGCGGTGAACTGTCGGCGGGGCCTGGTTGGCTTCCGCCATGACCGACGAGCGTTTCTGGGACGTGATCGAAGCCGCGTGGGCGCCGCTGGGCGACGAGGTCGGCGCGGCGCGGCGGGCCCTCACCGCCCGCGACCCGTCCGCGGACGTCTGGGGGATGACCGAGATCTCCGTGGTCGAGAAGGCCCTGGACGCGTTCCTCGGCAACCTCGGAGCCGCCGCCCGCGACCTGTCCGCCGACGAGCTGACCGACCTCGACCGGTCGTGCGAGCGCCTGCTCCACGACATCGACCGGGCCGACGTCCACGAGGTGACGGACGGCTCCGACGACGGCTTCCTCTACGCGCGCGGCTTCATCGTCGCCATGGGCCGCGACTTCTACACGGCCGTGGCGGCGGACCCCCGCGTCGCCGTCCCGGACGCCGAGTGCGAGTCGATGTGCTACTTCTTCTCGCACGTCCACCGCGAACGCTTCGGCGACTTCCCGGACACCGGCTCGGGCATCTCCCGCGAGAGCTGCCGCAACCCCGAGGGCTGGCCGGACTGAGGCCCCGCGACGTGTTCGGGTCGGCGATGCGGGCCCGGTACGTCCGGGAACCGGCGATCCGCACCGCGTCTCAGAGCAGGGCGGCGTGGTACTGCCGGATGAGCCAGGCCTCGTCGCGCTGCTCGGCGACGACGGACAGCCGCACGTGGCGGTCCTCGCCGGCGGGGGCTGTGAAGGTCACGTCGGCGAACCCGCTCACCAGGCGCTCGCTCAGACGGGCCTCGCCGAGCACGCCGACCCTGGCCGTCGTGCCTTCGGGGACGTCGGCGTAGTAGGCGGCGATCTCCTTCCTGCCCCGGCGGAGGGAAGGGCTGATGCCTTGGAAGAGCGCGTCCGTGCTGAACAGCGAGGCCATTTCGGCGGGCCGGTGCCGGTCGAAGGCGCTCTGCCAGGCGTCCAGCAGTCCTGCGAGGACGCCTGGCGCCGAACGCGCGGTGTGCAGGACCTCGTGCTCCCACCGGTGCCGCGGCTGGCCGTGCAGGCGCCAGTAGTGCTCGGCGATGTCGTCGGGATCGAAGTCGGTGCCCGGCGCCACCGGTCCGTCGACGGTGACGCTGGCGGCGTGGACTCCGGCGTCCCCGTACCGCTGGTCGAGGATCCGGACCAGGGTTCGGACCCCTGCCTTGCCCAGGGACAGGCTCGTGTACTGCCATTTCGGCTCGGGCATGCCTCCGGTGAGGAGGATCGACCCGCTCCCGCGTTGCGCCATCGCCGGAGCCAGATGGTCCGCGGCGGTGAGCGCGCCCACGACGTTGACCGCCCATGCCTCCAGATGCCCGCGCGCCGGCAGCTCCCCCGGCGCGTCGGCCTGGACGATCGCGGCGTTGTAGACCACGACGTCGGGCAGGCCGTGTTCGGCGACGACCCGGTCCAGGACGGCGCGCAGGGCGTCCTCGTCGGCGCAGTCGGCCGCGAGGGTGAGGGCGGGCACTCCGCTGGGCTCGACGGCACGAGCCGCGGCTCGCAGCGTCTCGTCGCCGCGGGCCACGAGGGCGATCGGATACCCCTCCCGGGCGAACCTGCGCGCGACCGCCTGGCCGATCCCCGGGCCCGCTCCGATGATCACTGCTCCGGACACTCTCCGCCTCCTCGAAATCCTTCGTCGGGAATACTTGGCACGCTAAAGCGTCACATTCGTGTGAGGGTCAACCCGGGAGGAGAGTGGATGCGGATCGGTGAGCTCGCCGGCGCGACAGGGGTCAGCCGGCGGCTGCTGCGCTACTACGAGGACCAGGGGCTGCTGCACCCGGCACGGCTGGCCAACGGCTACCGGGAGTACACCGACGCCGACGTCACCGCGGTGCGCCACATCCGCGCCCTGCTCACGGCCGGGCTTCCCACCACGACCATCGCCCAGCTCCTGCCCTGCGTCCACGACGAGGAGGGACGGATGGTGCCGTCGTCCTGCCCGACCACGATCGCCCGGCTGCGGCAGGAGCAGTCGCGCATCACCGGGGCGATCACCCGGCTCAGGACGGCCCAGCAGGCGCTCGACTCGATCCTCGCCACCGCCCTGCACCGCCTCGGCCCCGTGTCCGCGGACCCCGCACCGCCGCGGGCATAGGCGGGCATCCGATGCGACTCACCGTGATCGCGGTCCTCGCCGTCACCGCGTTGGCCGCCGCCGGCTGCGCGGACGCCACGGCCCAGGAGGACGCCGCGGACGACGCGCGCGACAAGGCCAAGCAGGTGGTCAACGCCATGTACGGCACCCGGCTGGTCAAGGCGGACGACCTCGGCCACCACATCGCGGACCTCAAGGGCGTCAAGGTCCTGAAGGTGACGGGCACCGGAACCGGTGACCCGGGCGGCGTCCGCGTGGTCGTGCGGGTCTCCGGCGTCGCGCAACGAAACGAGGGCCTGTTCCAGGGCCCCGGCCGGGTCACCGCGGAACGCTGCTTCGAGCTGGCCTTCGACGGCAGGCCCGGCGAGTGGGACACCGCCCCGCCGCCCGCCCCCTGCCCCGACGGCGCTCCCCCGACCTTCGCTCCGTGGCCCGAGGCACCGCCGATCTCCGTCCCGCGGATCGAGCGAGCCCTGCCCAAGGTGAACACGCTTCCCTCGGGACGCGGCGTGGAGGAGAGGGATGTCCGCGCCGCGCTGGCGAAACTCGGCCTGCACCCCGCGATCAGAATCGAAACCGAGCCCCAGTCCGACTTCGCCGTAGGCGTGGCCCTGGTCTCCGGCGCCACGACGACCGGTGAAGGGCGCTGCGTCCTCGCCAGGGTCGCCCCAGGCAAGACGAAGGCATGGGTCCCGTCCCAAACCGAGACCGCGAAGGGCTGCAACCCCCACACCGCCCTGGGCACCGGCCGCTAGCGCAGTGACCCGTCGAGATACCGGTCGGGCGTTCGGTCGCGAACCAACGACGGGCGAACAGAAGGGCCCGGCAAGCCGCCGGGCCCTTCTGGGGGCTTCGGCTGGCGCCGAAGCCTTTGTGGCAGGTGACGGCCAGTGGCCGTTACCCCTGGCGGGGTCTGGTGTCCCTTCGATAGGTCACGCGCCCCCTGACGCCGAAGATCTTCAGGCCTTCGTCGTCCCAGCAACCGCGGAGAGCGACATCGCCTCCGATGGTGCTGATGAAGAGGCTCTCGGGGTGGTCCGCCCCGATCTGCACGGACCCTCCCTTCGTCCACGCCGTGAGGTCACCGCTGACCCGACCGACCTTGATGGGCCGGCCGTGGCGGCGCGTGGTCCTCACCTGGAACGAGGAGTACGAGGGAATCTCCTCGACCTTGATGCTCTTGGCGGCGTGCAGGTGCGCGACCCGGAGCGGGCCGGTCACGGTGATACGGCCCCACGTGTCCACGCGGATGTAGTCGGAGCCGCGCGGGACACGCATGATGACCGCTGTGAGGTGCGCGCCCCTCTTCCACAGGCGCTCACACCTGATGAAGACGTGCTTGTCGTTGGCGGGCTCCAGGATGGCCCGCTCGGCGATCCTCTTGAGGTTGACGCCCTCCAGGATGACCTGGATGTCCTCACGGTCCTCGGCGACGACGGTCACCGGAGCCGAACCGCCCACGATGACGGGACGGCGGTCGGACTGCATGGTCAGAAGGCGCTGACTGAGAAGACGACGCATGTCGTGCTCCTTGAGTGGTGGGTGTCTGGGTTGCTTGGCACACGCGGCTCATACGCGGGTGTCACCCACCACCGTCCCTGCCACGGGGTGATCGGCACATACGACGATCACCCCCGCCGCGCGGTCCGTTCCCGGGTCCGGTGCGGCAGCACGACGAACGGGACCAGGCCGAGCCCGGCGGTGGAGTCCACCGTCCCGGGATCGTCGGAACCTCGCAGCGGCCGCAGATCCGGCCCGGCGAGAGCCGCCCCGGCCGAGATCCCCACGTAGGCCAGGGACCCGTCGCCGACAGCGGGCACGGCAACGCGATCGAACCCGCTGCGACGAACATGCTCCAGCAGGAAGACGGGATACCCGCCGGTGACGAAAACGACCTGAGCGCCGCCCAGCACGCGCCGGACGTCGTCACCTGAGGCCCCTTCGAGATCGAGGACGTCCACCGCCAGCCCTTCGCCCCCGAGCAGTTCGGCAGCGGCACGAACGAACGGCGCGGACGGCAAAGGACTCGCCGCCGTAGGGACGAGCACAGCCCGGCGCGGCACGTCTGGCAGCGAGCCCAACCAGGCGGGCAACGCCCCCAACCCAGCCGACCCCAGAAACAACCGCGTCCCCAAGAACGTCACCCCCCGGTCGTCCCCCCGCCCCTACACGACCGAGCACCGACCCCAGCCGGGGCTCACCGTGGGACAGCGGTCAGGAAACCTGGACGAGGGCACGGAGCTCGTCCGGGCGCTGGATGGCGAAGGCAGGCGTGTGTCACCATTCGCGGCCATGTGCAGGCCAGATCAAGCGCGAGCCGGGGCGAAGCGCGGGCCATAGATCCAGCTAATTTGACCTCGTGGCCTTTACCGCGTCCGTGTGCGTGTGCAGGTCCCGGAAAAGCTCCTTTCGAGACCGACAGTATCGCCGCAGTGTCGCCGCTACTCTCCGGTGACATCGGTGCGAACCGGTCCGGTTACGCCTGCCTGGCCAATCGTGACCACCTCAAGAAGGTGGAGATCCTTTGGGACCAGCCGATCCACTGACCGCCGGACGCTGCTAACTAGAAATACCGGTGTTCAGTCGCTCGCGGGAGCCACACCCAAAGCCTCGCTGATGGCGTCGTCAAGCGTCAGATAGCTATCCAAAGCGAAAAAACCGCAGGGCTCGATGCGCTCGGCGAGCACATCACCACGGTCGTTGAAATAGACTTTTCTGAGCGGATTGTAGAAGCAATGCCTTGCGAGCACGTCACTGTCTTCGAGCGGCGCGTGCGCAACGTTCTCAAAGAAGCCCTTGAGCCAGGGCTGCCGGTTGATGAACTTCGGTGGGACCAGCAGGTCGTCCACCGTCAGCGCTCCCAACTCGGGGACCTTCTCCTTCGAACGATGGCCGTAGAGGTAGATGAGGTTGTCCCCCGGCATGGGAGAATCACCCATCGGCATGTCGACCCTGATCACCCGGCCGAACATGAAATGCTCGCTGGCCTGAGGAACGCGGAAGGCGAAGACATCGCCCTCCCGCAGCTTCCGCCGGGACGGTTTCAACATCTCCATGTTCGGCACTTCGAACCCACCTAACAGCCATTAGACTTAAGCCATGCGTCAACCAATGTTACGGCACACTTGCTATACTCGCAACGCCGCGGACTGATGCAGTTGATCTTATCAACGTAGTGTGAATTCCGATTGATAATGGCTTGCTCGATCGCGCGCGGCTCGCCTTGAGTTACTCCCGAACCGGACGTGATCGGTGAAATCCTGAATCTCGCGCCGCGTTTCGATTGCCGCTTCCCAAAATTGTGGAGCCTGGCGGGAAGCCCCTTGGCCAGGATCCTGGCGAGCGCGGAGCCGGTTCCCCCTCCTTGATCGGCGGCATGCCGGGCGCCTTGCCGCACCAGACCGGATTCACCGTGCAGGGCAGCGAGCCCAACCAGGCGGGCAACACCCCAATCCAGCCGTCCCCAGAAACAACCGCGCCTCCGTCACGGCCAAGCCCCGACCACAGCCGGGGCCCGCCGCGGGACAACGGTCAGGAAACCTGATCGCCGCGCTTCAAGCGGTCCATCAGCAGCCCGAATTCCTCAGGAGTGAGGATGAGATGACCAATCTCCAACGCTCTGCTGTCCCGAACACCGGCCGCGTTGCTCAAGGAAGCCAGTTCCACACATTCCTCTGTGCCACCTGCACCGCTGTAGCTGCTCTTTCGCTAGATCGTCATGAGCACATCCTCGTCGTAAGACAGGGCACGAAGGACTCCCGGCCCGCCGAGTCTCGCTCCAGTGGAGGGCGGTCAGAAGTCTCGATCGTTTTGCTTCAAACGGTTCATCAGCTGCCCGAATGCCTCAGGAGTGAGGACGAGGTGACCAGCCTCGGGCGCTTTGCTGTCCCGCATGCCGACGTGGCCACCAAGGTTGGTGACCTCCACGCACTCATCTCCTTGGGTGTTGCTCCGGCTCGCCTTGCGCCACACCACGCTCATGCCATGCCCTCCATAATTCTTTCGATCAACACCCGACTGTCAGTTCGAGACAACGCGTCTGCCCCGATGCGGTCGAATCGTAAGGCGAGGCCAGCCACCTCTGCGGATTCCTGCGCCAGCCTCCCTCCGCCCAGTGCTTCGAGGTAGGCCACCCGCTCGTTCCTGGTCGAGATGACCGTGAAGGATCCGTCCAGTCCCATATGGGCCCCAACACGGCGCGGGACGGCCCGAAGAACAAAATTAGGCGAGCGACTGACCTCCAAGAGGTGAGCCAACTGGCGTCGCATGACCGCTGGTCCTCCGACCGGCTGCTCCAAGGCACTCTCGTTGATGAGGACCCACATCTCCGGAGGGTGCTCCGTCCCCAATACCGCCTGCCTCGACATGCGCGCCGCGAGTGCGGCCTCAACGTCACCTACGTGACCGGCGACGAGCAAGGCACGGGCATAGTCGGGAGTCTGCAGCAGCCCATGGACGATCGATGAACTGTAAGCCTTGACGATGCATGCTCTGGCCTCGTAGAGGACGAAAGTCCTGAACCAGTTTCGATCATGCCCCTCTTCGGCGAACTTGCGCAGTCGAGCGAAGTGTCCGCCGGTGCCCCACACCGCGTCCAGAGTTTGGGCCTGCATCTTATTTGGTTTTCGGATGCCACTTTCGAGATTGTGTACCTGCTGCTTTGTGACACCAAGGATCTTGCCTACCTCGGCCTGTGTCAATCCCCTGCCTTCACGATGGAAGCGCAGGTCGAAGGCCAGCCAAGACCAGAGCGAGTCGTCAGGATCAATACCCGGCATGGGCGCCATCGCCGACCTCCCCCAGTACACGCCGTCAACGAATACCCCACAGCTTAAACACGACCGCGCGAGTCTGCCCTTGAAAGAGACAGAAAGAAAGGAGGCGGATATGGAAAATAGCACTATCAACTCAGGCGAGTTGGACATTCGTTGTCTTGCGGCGCGGGCGACGGCGGGGCTGGTGCGGACGTTGGTGGGGTTTCGGCTTCGTGAATGGGGGCTTACGGGGATCGCCGGGGACGTTTACCAGGTAGCCGGTGAATTGGTCGCCAATGCGGTGGAGGCCGCCCTTTATCGGGAGATCCGGGTCAGGTTCGTGCGAGAGGTGCGAACCGTCATGCTCGCGGTGTGGGACTCGTCCGATGCCATGCCCGTGCTGCGTCCTATCGTCGAACTGTCTCTGGAGGACATCGTCCCGGACGCGCGGGCGCTCGAACCTGGGCACGACGCCGGGACGCGGGGGCGGGGCCTGCCGATCGTGCAAGCGCTGGCCGCAGAGTGCGGGGTCACCAGAACCGAGCCGCACGGCAAATGGGTGTGGGCGCGGGTGGCCTTCTGATGGAGCGGCTCCTGCTGAGGTGGCGTACCCGCCGGGGACACCGGACGGCGGTGCGGTTCCTGGAGATGCTCGCCAGGGCGGTCGGGTCGCGAGGCTGGCGTTGCGTCAGGCTCTATGAGCCCGAGGAGTTCCCCCTCCCGGTGCCGCTGCTCTGGGTCTATGCGAGCGGCGTCGCCGAGGACGTCGGGGGTGACTGCTTGGCGACGAAGAGGCCCTCGGCGGCCACGCAGTCCTCGCCTGCCGTAGAGTGAACCTAAGTTCATTTCATCCGGAGGTTCCATGCCGCGCACTGCCGAGCAGAATGCCGCGCTGCGCGCGGCAACGCTCGAGGTCATCCAGACGGCCGCCGTCCGGGTGTTCGCCCGCCGAGGGTTCGCGGCGTCGACCGTCCGCGACATCGCGCGAGAAGCGGACGTGAGCATCGGGTCGATCTACCGCCACTACGCCACGAAGGACGAGCTGTACCTGGCCCTGCTCGACCAGGCTGTCGCCGGCCTCGTCGCGCTCACGGCCGAGATTTCGGGAGAGGGGCGGCCGGTGGACCTGATCCGCGCGTTCACCGCCCGCTTTCTGGCCGACGTCACGGCCGACGACGGCGCCGCCGAGTTCGTCGTCGTCGTCAACCACGGGGTCACCACCGACACGCCCCCCGGCACGGTCGAGCGGATCGTCGGGGCACAGCGCTCGATGTGGCGCGCCTTCGAGGAGTGCGTGCGGCACGGCCAGGCCGAGGGCGAGTTCGGCAGCGGCGATCCGGCCGAGATCACGGCATGCTACTTCGCCACCCTCGGCGGTCTGACGACCATGCGGCTCGCCCTCGGTGCCGAACTCGCCGTCCCGGACGTCCACATCGTGCTGAGAGTACTCACGGAAGGAGTGTCCGGATGATCGAGGTCAGGCGCGGCGACGAACTGGGCGAGGACCACCGGCGGCGGATCACCGCGGTGCTGGTCCACGGCTTCGCCCAGGACTTCGCGTTCTTCTCCTCCGACCCGCGGAAGCTCACCAATGCCTTCGAGCACATGGTCCTGCTGAACCGGTTCTACGTCGCCCTCCTGGACGGCGAACCCGCGGCCGTCGCCTCTGTCACCGCGGGTGCGCAGGAGTGCTTCGCGCCCCGATGGTCCGAGATCCGACGCCACCTGGGCGCGGTGCACGGCACGATCAGCCACCTCGTCCTTCGCTCCCAGTTTCTCGGCGCGGCGGACGAGACCCGGGCGGGCCTGGCAGAGATCGGCTTCGTCACGACCGAGCCCGGCAGCCAGGGACGCGGGGTCGCGACCGCGCTCATGCGGCACATCCTCGCCCTTCCCGACTACGACGAGTTCGTGCTCCGCGATATCAAGGACACCAACGCCCCAGCGCTCGGCCTCTATGCCAAGCTCGGGTTCACCGAGTACCGGCGGCGCCCCGTCAGGTTCGCCCGGCGTGCGGGGTTCACCGACTACGTCTCCATGCGACTCGCTCAGACGGGGTGACGGTCAGCGGGGGCGGGGCGGGTACTTGGCGATGAAGAGGCCCTCGGCGGTCACGCAGTCCTCGCCGCCGGCCTGGATCGCTCCAACAGTGCGGATCTTGCGGCCGTCCACGGAGACCTGGCGGGCGCTGATCGTCAGGGGCTCGAAGAGGGGCGTCAGGCGGTGGTAGCGCAGGGTCAGTTCCGCCGTCATGCCCGACTTGCCCGCCCATCCGTTCGCGACGCCGAGGGTGTGGTCCAGGAGGAGGGCCGAGATCCCGCCGTGGACGCTGGACGGCGGGCCCTGGTAGGGCAGGCCCAGTGTCGCGGTGGCCTCGATGGTGCGGGAGTCCGCGGCGGTGTATTCGAGCGGCGGGGCGATCGGGTTCTCGGGGCCGGTGACCGGGTCGTGGCGGGTGTTGCCGTCGCCGCGCCACATGTCGACCAGGCGGTCGCGCAGCGGCGGGGCCGCCGCCTCCAGGTCGTCGGCCACGGCGTTCAGGCGGTCGGCCACGTCGGCCATGTCGGCACCGGAGAGGTCGCCGGAGCGGACCAGCGCGTCGACGACGCGGCGGGCCGCCGCGGCCGCCGCGTCCACGCCGGTCACCTGGTGCTCGGCCTGCAGGTCCAGGGTCACGACGCCGCCTGCGGGTCGCGCGGCAGGCCGAGGAGGCGCTCCCCGATGATGTTCAGCTGGACGTCGGTGGTGCCGCCCGCGATCGACATGTTGCGGGAGTTCAGGAACATCCAGGTCGGGTCGTCCATCCCCCCGCGCCCCTCGCCGGCGAGGGCCTCCGGGCCGATCCAGTCGACGGCCGTCTCCCACACCTGCTGGATGTGCTCGACGCCGATCAGCTTGCCGATGCTGGACTCGGCGCCGGGCTGGCCTCCGGCAAGGGATCGCAGCGTCGTGCGCAGGCCGAACAGGCTGCTCGACTGCGCGTCGCAGAGGATCCCGCCGAGCGTGGTCAGGCGCTCGTCGTCCGCGTCCGTCGCCAGTTTGAGGAGGGCCTCCCCGCCGCTGCCGAGGGACGAGTCGTTCGAGAGCGAGACCCGCTCGTTCGCCAGGGTGGTGCGGGCGAGCTTCCAGCCGTCGCCCGGCGCGGCGACGAGAAGGTCGTCGGGGATGAAGACGCCGTCCAGGAACACCTCGTTGAACAGGGTGTCGCCGGTCAGCTCGCGCAGCGGCCGGATGTCGATGCCGGGCGACCTCATGTCGAGCAGGAAGTACGACAGGCCCTTGTGCTTCGGGACGGACGGGTCGGTGCGCGCGAGCAGGATGCCCCAGTCGGCCTCGCGGGCCATGGACGTCCACACCTTCTGCCCGGTGATCTTCCAGCCGCCCTCGACCTTCTCCGCCCGGGTGCCGAGGGCGGCGAGGTCGGAGCCCGCCCCGGGCTCGGAGAACAGCTGGCACCAGCGGATGTCGCCGCGCAGCGAGGCGGGCAGGAACCGCTCGTGCTGGGCGGCCGAACCGTGCGCGATCAGCGTCGGCACCACCCAGTTGCCGATGATCATGTCGTGGGCGCGCAGGCCGGCGGCGCGCATCTCCTCGGCGATGACGAGCTGGGACACGGCGTCGGCGCCCTTGCCCCAGGGCTGGGGCAGGTGCGGCGAGGTGTAGCCGCGGTCGGCGAGGTAGCCGAGGCGCTCCTTGCCGTCCAGGGCCTTGGCGGGCTCCAGCTCGGCGCGGACCTCGACGCGAATCCGCTCGGCCTCCGGGGGGAGTTCGACGCGCAGTTCGCGGCGGACGCCGTCGAGGGTGAGGCGGGCGACGCGGCGGCGCCAGGACGCGGTGGAGCCGAGCAGGACGCGGAGGGTCTGGGCGCGGCGCAGGTAGAGGCTCGCGTCGTGCTCCCAAGTGAAGCCGATGCCGCCGAGGGTCTGCACGCAGTCCTTCGCGGTCTGGAAGGCGGCCTGGACGCTGGTGGCCCCGGCGACCGCGGCCGCCAGCGACGCCTCCCGCGCCCCGCCGTCGTCGTGGGCGCGGGCGGCGTCCCAGGCGCAGGCGCGGGCCTGCTCGGCGTGCGCGAGCATCCGGGCGCAGCGGTGCTTGACCCCCTGGAACTGCCCGATGGGACGGCCGAACTGCTCGCGGACCTTGGCGTACTCGGCGGCCGTCGCCGTCGCCCAGTCGGCCAGGCCGGAGGCCTCGGCGGCGAAGAGCACCGCCGCGAGGTCGGGCACGGCCTGCGGGTCCAGGTCCAGGACCGAACGGCCGGGGACGGCCCGGTTCTCCAACCCGACGCGGGCCAGCCGCCGGGTCAGGTCGTGGCTGGGCAGTTCGTCCACCCTCACGGCGTCCCGGGGCAGCACGATCCAGGCCGTCGCGTCGCCGTCCTTCACCGGAAGGACGAGCACGTCGGCCAGGGGGGCGCCGAGGACGGGCCCCGACGTGCCGGTCACCATGATCTCGCCGCCCGAGCGGGAGATCGTCAGGCTTCCCGCGTCCAGCCCCACGGCGCCGACCGCGCTCCCGTCGGCGAGGGACGGCAGGTGCTCGGCGTGCCCCGCCCGGTGCAGCACGGCGCTCGCCAGCACCGTCGGGAGGAACGGTCCAGGGGTGACGGCGCGCCCCAGCTCCTCCAGGACGACGGCCAGCTCGACCAGACCGTAGCCCGCGCCGCCGGCGTCCTCGGGGAGGTGCAGGCCGAGCAGGCCCTGCGCGGCGAGGTCGTCCCAGAACGCGGGCGCCTTCTCCCGCCCGGCGTCCACGGCGGCGCGGACGGCCGCGGGCGTCACCTGCCGGGAGGTGAAGGCGCGCACGGCGTCGCGCAGGTCGCGGTGCTCCTCGGTCAGCCCGATGGTCATGTGCTCCTCAGATCCGTTCGATGATGGTGGCCGTGGAGTGCGCGCCGCCCGCGCACATCGTGACGAGGGCGGTCGACCTGTCGGACCGCTCCAGCTCGTTCACGGCCTGGGTGATGAGGCGGGCGCCGGTGGAGCCGACCGCGTGGCCGAGGGCGATGGCGCCGCCGTTGACGTTGACACGGTCCATGTCGGCGTCCAGCACGGACGCCCACGACAGCACGACCGACGCGAACGCCTCGTTGATCTCCACGAGGTCGATGTCGGACAACGTCATCCGGGCCCGGTCCAGCACGTGCCGCGTCGCGTCGATCGGCCCGTCCAGGTGGTAGTACGGGTCGGAACCCACCATCCCGGACGCGACGATCCGGGCGCGGGGGCGCAGCCCGAGCGCGGCGGCCCGGTCCGCCGCCATCAGCAGCACCGCCGCGGCGCCGTCGCTGATCTGCGAGGAGTTGCCGGCGGTGTGAACGCCGTCCGGCAGGACGGGCTTCAGCCCGGCGAGCGCCTCGGCGGTCGTGTCGCGCAGGCCCTGGTCGCGGGACACGACGGCGGTCTCCCCGGTGGGGCCCTCCTTCGTCATGACCGGCGCCTCGATCTCCAGGATCTGGCCGGCGAAACGGTCCCGCGCCCACGCCGCGTTCGCCTTGACCTGCGAAGCCAGCCCGAACGCGTCCGCGTCCGCGCGGGTGATGCCGCGCTTCTTCGCGATGCGCTCGGCCGCGGTGAACTGGTCGGGCATGTCCAGCTCCCAGCCGTCCGGCGCCGGGCTGCCGGTCTCCGGCGTGAGCGCCTGGCCGAGGAAGACGCGGCTCATCGCCTCGACGCCGCAGCCGATGCCGGTGTGCACGGCCCCGGACGCGATCAGCCCGGCGACGAGGTGGACGGCCTGCTGGGACGACCCGCACGCGCAGTCGATCGTCGTGCACGCCGTCTGGTACGGCAGGCCCGCGTACAGCCAGGCGTTGCGGGTCACGTTGTTGGACTGCTCGCCCGCCTGCGTCACGCACCCGCCGACGACCTGCCCCACCGTCGCGGCCTCGACGCCCGCGCGTTCGAGCAGCCCGCGCTGCACCGCCCCGAGCAACTGCGCCGGGTGGAGCCCCGAAAGGGCCCCGTACCGCTTGCCGACCGGGGTCCGGACGGCATCGACGATGACGGCCTCGGGCATGGAGGACACTCCTTTACACGACGAACGAGCAGATCAGTGCACCACCGGGCCCCGCGCAAGGCGGGAGGTCAGGCCGTGGGCCCGGTGAGGACGCGTTTGGCCCAGCGGTAGTCGGCCTTGCCGCTCGGGGAGCGGACGATCGGGGTGAAGGTGACGAGGGCGGGGATCTTGTAGCCCGCCAGGTGGGCGCGGCAGTGGGCGCGCAGGTCCTCGGCCGCGGCGGTCGTGCCGGGGCGCAGTTCGACGACGGCGGCGACGCGTTCGCCGAAGCGGTCGTCGGGGACGCCGGCGACCAGGGCGTCCATCACCGCCGGGTGCGACTTGAGGGCCTGCTCGACCTCTTCGGGGAAGACCTTCTCGCCGCCGGTGTTGATGCAACCGGAGCCGCGCCCGAGGACGACGATGGTGCCGTCGGCCTCGACGCGAGCCATGTCGCCGAGGATCGACCAGCGCGTCCCGCCGATGACGGGGAACGTCCGGGCGGTCTTCACGGGGTCGTTGTGGTAGCCGAGCGGGACGTGGCCGGAGCGGGCGACGTGCCCGATCTCGCCGGAACCGGGCGGGACCGGCTTCATGTCCATGTCGACGACGGTGACGCGCGGGCCGGCGGCGAGCCGCATCAGGCCGTCCTCGCCCACGCTGATGTTGCCGTCCACGCCGGACTCGGAGGCGCCGAAGCCGTTGTTGACGTGCAGGCCGGGGATCAGCTCGGCGAACTCCTCCTGGACGCTGCGCGACAGGATCGCGCCGCCGGATCCGAGCACCTTGAACGAGGACAGGTCGCGGCCGGCGCCGTGCGCGCGGATCGCGTCGGCGAGGGGGCGGGCGATCGCGTCCCCGACCACCGTGACGATCACGGGCTGCTCGCGCTCGATCAGGTCGAGCGCCTCGACCGGGTCGAAGCGGCGCATCAGGACCGTGGTGGAGCCGGTGAAGAGCGACATCAGCAGCGTGTAGGTCGCGGCGCCGTGCATCAGCGGCATCGTGAGCATGTAGCTGAGCGCGAACCCGTCCCGCGCGGCGGCGGCGAGGGACTCCGCGGTGAGGTGCGGGTCGCCGTACGGGTTCCCGCCCTTCACGGCGGCCATGTAGAAGTCCTCGTGGCGCCAGACGACGCCCTTGGGCAGCCCGGTGGTCCCGCCCGTGTAGAGGATGTAGCGGTCGTCGGCGCTGCGGCCTTCCCGGAGGGACGGATCGGGCTCGGTCCCCTCGGCGTCGTAGGCGGCGACGTCGACCTGGGGCGGCCATGCCGGGGCTTCGCCGCCCGTCCCGACGACCGCCACGTGGCGGAGCGCGGGGCAGTCGCCGGCCACGCGGGCGGCGGCGGGGGCGAACTCCGCGTCCACGACCAGGCCCGCGAGTTCGGCGTCGGTGTAGATGTGGCGCAGTTCGCGGTCGGTGTACCGGTAGTTGACGTTGACCGGGACGGCCCGGGCCTTCAGGCAGCCGAGCAGCGTCTCGACGTACTCGGCGCTGTTCAGCATGTGGACGCCGACGTGCTCCCCGGGCGCGATGCCCGCGGCGCGGAGCCGGTGCGCCGCGGCGTCCGCCCGCCGGTCCAGTTCGGCGAAGGTCGCCCTGCGGTCGCCGCAGACGAGGGCGAGGCGGCCGGGCACGGCCGCGGCCACCGCCTCGAAGAGGGTCGCCAGGTTCAGCGTCATGCCGCGAGACTAGAATTCATTCTCATTCGCGGGCAACGGGTGTCCCACTCAGCGGTCCGCGCCGGTCGAACGGCCGGTGCCGACCCGCTCAGCGGGACGCCACCGGCCGCGGAACTAGAATACGTACTAGCCTCCCGGCGGACGTTCCCCCACACCGACCGGAGGCTCCGATGAACGCTGACCTGTCCCTGGCGGGCCGCACCGCCGTCGTCACCGGCGCGGGCGCGGGGCTGGGCCGCTGCGAGGCCCTCGCCCTGGCCGCGCGGGGCGCCAACGTCGTCGTCAACGACATGGGCCCGGCCGCCGAGGAGGTCGTCGCTGAGATCAAGCGGGCGGGCGGGCGGGCCGTCGCCGTGACCGGGGACGTCGGCGACTGGTCGATGGGCGACACGCTGGTGTCGGCCGCCGTCGACACGTTCGGCTCCCTGGACGTCCTGGTCAACAACGCGGGCGTGCTGCGCGACAAGATGCTGTTCAACCTGTCGGAGTCGGACTGGGACGACGTCGTACACGTCCACCTGAAGGGCCACGCGTCGGTGTCGCGGGCCGCCGCCGTGCACTGGCGGGCCGCCAGCAAGGCCGCGGGCGGCCCGGTCTACGGACGGGTGGTCAACACCGCGTCCGAGGCGTTCCTGTTCGGGTCGGCGGGCCAGCCGAACTACTCTGCGGCCAAGGCCGGCATCGTCGCGCTGACGCTGTCGACGGCGGCGGGCCTCGGCCGGTACGGGGTGCGCGCCAACGCGATCTGCCCCCGCGCCCGGACGGCGATGACCGAGGCGACGTTCGCCGAGGGCACCTCCCCGGGCGGGCTGGACTCCATGGCGCCCGAGCGGGTCGGGACGTTCGTCGGCTACCTCGCGTCCCCGGCGGCGGAGAAGATCAGCGGGCAGGTGTTCGTCGTCTACGGCGACATGGTCGCGCTGATGGCCGCGCCGACCGTGGAGCACAAGTTCACCGCGGCGGACGGCGTCTTCTCCGTAGAGGAGCTCGGCGAGCAGGTCACCCCGTACTTCGAGGGCCGCGAGCCGCACCGGACCTACGCCGCCTACAGCGTCGCCGCGCTCGACGACACCGGCACCAGCAGGCACTGAGGCGCAGAAGACGGCCGCTCCCGCCGAGGCGGGGGCGGCCGTCCGCGTTCAGAACGTGTCCGGCCCGCGCAGGGTCGCCTCGGCGCCGCCGTCCACGTAGATGACCTGGCCGGTCATGTGGGTGTTGACCGGGGAGATCAGCCAGCGCAAAGCCTCCGCGATCACCTCGGGCCCGGCGTAGCCGTTCAGCGGCATCGGGACGGCCTCGTTCATCACCTTGAGCATCGCCTCGTCCTCGAACAGCGGCGCGGTCATCGGGGTCTTGACGACGCCCGGCGCGACCGCGTTGAGCGGGATGCCCTCGCCCGCCCACTCCGGGGTGACGCACGCGCGGCGCATCCACCGGGCCAGCGCCGCCTTCGACGACGGGTAGGTCCTGCTGCCCGCGCCCGCCGCGACGGCCTTCGCCGCCGCCTCCAGCGCGGCGGGCTCGTCCCCGGCCAGGCAGGCCCGCACGATCGCGTCGTCGGCGGGGTGAGTGCCGGCGATCGACCCGACGACCGCGGCGCGCGGGGCCCGTGCCCGGGCCAGCGCGGGACGCAGGCCCTCCATCAGCGCGACGACGCCGAAGTAGTTGACCTTGACGGGCAGCTCGG
Organism: Actinomadura sp. NPDC048955; assembly: GCF_040649435.1. Lineage (NCBI taxonomy): Bacteria > Bacillati > Actinomycetota > Actinomycetes > Streptosporangiales > Thermomonosporaceae > Actinomadura > Actinomadura sp. NPDC048955. The sequence goes on along the minus strand of NZ_JBEZJI010000005.1, from coordinate 42,001 downwards.
TGAAGTCGCTGACCCCGGCGCAGGCGACGGCGGCGTCCAGGGTGCCGCCGCACAGGTCCAGGACCTGCGCGACCGCCCGCGACCGTCCCTCGGCGCCGCCGAGGTCGGCGCACACGTCGGCGTCGCGCAGGTCGACCCCGATGACCGTGTCGCCCTGCTCCCGCAGCAGCCCGGCGAGCGTCTTCCCGATGCCGGACGCCGTCCCGCTGACGGCGATGGTGCGTGCCATGGTGGTCCCTCTCAGGTGTGGGCGCCGCCGTCCACGCGGAGGTCGGCGCCGGTGAAGTAGGCGGCGTCGGACGAGGCGGCGAACGCGATCGCGGCGGCGATGTGCTCGGGCTCGGCCGCGCCGTAGTAGGAGCGGATCTTGGAGAAGTAGGTGAGGTCCAGGCCATCCGGGAACATGTCCGGCGCCCTGGTCAGCGGGGTGTCGACGGCGCCCGGGGAGATCGGCACGACGCGGATGCGGCGGGCGGCCAGCTCGGCGGCCAGGCTGAGGGAGAACGCCAGCACGGCGCCCTTGGACGCCGAGTACGCCGTCATGAACGGGTTGCCCTGCGTCGCCGACAGCGAGGCGGTGTTGACGATCACGCCGGTGCGGTCGGGGAGGTGCTTGAGGGCCTCGCGGCAGAACAGGGCCGTGCCGACGAGGTTGACGGAGAACATCCGGTGCAGGTCGTCCACCGTGAGGGTCTCGATCGGGGTGGTCTTGTGGACGCCCGCGACGTTGACGAGGACGTCGACGCCGCCGAGCGTCCCCGCCGCGTCCGCCACGGTCGCGATCACGGCGGCCTCGTCGGTCACGTCCGCCACGCGGGTGGCGACGGTGCCGGGACCGCCCGCGGCGGCGGCCGTCTCGGCGAGGCCCCGCTCCGAGACGTCCACGGCGTACACCGCGGCGCCCTCGGCGGCCAGGCGGATCGCGGTCGCCCGTCCGATCCCCGACGCCGCCCCGGTGAGCAGCACTTTCACGCCGTCAAAGCGATTCATGGCGGCACGCTAGCCGCGGCGGCGGGACGCCGCCGGAACGGTCCCGATCACCGGGAGGCGGCGGCCCCGCCGCCGGCCGGGGCGTTCGAGCGGGGCGCGAGCAGCAGCTCGCAGGCCAGGCGGATGTCGCTCTCGACGTCGGCCATGGACGCCCGGCCGTTGAGGCTCGACTGGAGCACGCCGTACCAGCACTGCATCAGCAGCCGGACGAGGGTGACGTCCTGCGCGGTCGGCACCTCGATCCCCACCGCCCGCAGCAGGATCTCCCGGAACGTGCTGTCGATGTGGACGGTGTCGGCGACGGTCGCGACGTGGGCGGTGTTGGACGCGTGCAGCATCGACGTCGACAGGACCGGCTGCGCCATCAGGTGCCGGCTGGCCTGCACCAGCAGGTCGGCGACCGCGTCCTCCGGGCTGGTGCCGGGCGCGGGCTCGGTGACCTGGTCGCGGAGCCGGTCGACCTGCTTGGCCATGACCGCGGTGAACAGGTGGACCTTGGACGGGAAGTACCGGTACAGGGTGCCGATCGCGACCCCGGCGGCCTTCGCGACCTCGTGCATCTGGACGCGTTCGAGGGACTTCTCGGCGCCGATGCGCGACGCGGCGCGCAGGATGCGCTCGCGCCGGTCGTGCTGCTCCGGCGAGCTCGGCTCGGCGGACAGCCTGCCCGCTGCGATCCTCGCCACGGTCCTCCCCCCGTCCTTGCGCGTCCTGATCCTTCCCGTCCTGCCAGGGAAGAATATCCGTGCTCGGGGCCGCGCCCGCGAACGTCCGTACCGGTCAGTGGGACGGGCGGCCCCTGCGCGCCCGGACCGCGCTCTACGGTGTGCCCGCGCCGGGAACCCGAGGTCGGAGGGCATGTCACATGGGACGAGCCGGGTGGGACGACGAGTACGACGTGGTGGTCGCCGGCTCCGGGGCCGGGGCGATGGCGGGCGCGCTCGCCGCCGCGTCGGGCGGGCTCCGCACCGCCGTCCTGGAGAAGACGGGCCTGCTCGGCGGGACGTCCGCGTACTCGGGTGCGGCGATCTGGCTGCCGGGGACGCGGGTGCAGGAGCGCGCCGGGCTCGGCGACTCGACCGAGGGCGCGCGGACGTACCTGCGGGCGCTGCTCGGCGACGACGAGGAGGAACGCCGCGAGGCCTTCCTGGAAACGGCCCCTGAACTGGTGGACTTCCTGGAGGAGGACCCGGCCGTCGAGTTCCGTTTCCAGGCGTTCCCCGACTACTTCGACGCGCCCGGACGCCTGGACATGGGGCGGTCGTTCGTCCCGGTGGAGCTGCCGGCCGAGCGGCTCGGGGAGCTGGCGGCGCTCGTCCGCCCCCCGGTCGACCGGGACAGGGCGGGGCGCGGGCACGCGGCGTCCAGGCCGCTGGCGCAGGGCCGGGCGCTGATCGGGCGGCTGCTGCTGGCGATCACCGCGACCGGCGCCGGGGAGATCCGCACGCGGACCGCGCTGACCGACCTGGTCGTCGAGGACGGCCGGGTGACCGGGGTCGCGGCGGCGACCGCGGACGGTCCGGTGCGGCTGCGGGCCCGGCGCGGCGTCCTGCTGGCGGCGGGCGGCTTCGAGTCGTCCACCGCGCTGCGGGCCGAGCGCGGCGTGCCGGGCGGCGCCGGCTGGACGATGGCCCCGGACGGCGCGAACACCGGCGACGCGATCGAGGCCGCCGTCCGGATCGGCGCGGCCACCGGCCTGCTCGACCAGGCGTGGTTCTGCCCCGGCCTCCTCGGCCCGGACGGCCGGCCCGCGTTCACCCTCGGCTTCCGCGGCGGGCTGGTCGTGGACGCCTCGGGCCGCCGGTTCGCCAACGAATCCCTCCCCTACGACCGGATGGGCCGGCGGATGGCCGCCACGGAGGGACCGTTCCATCTGGTCTGGGACTCGCGGTCGGACGGCCTGCCCGCGATCTCCGTCCCGCCGCTGCGGACCGAGGACCAGCTCGCGTCGGGCGCCTGGGTCCAGGCGGACACCCTGCCCGAGCTGGCCGAGACGACCGGGCTCCCGGCGGACGCGCTCACCGCGACCGTCGAGCGGTTCAACGGCTTCGCCGCCAAGGGCGCCGACGAGGACTTCCACCGCGGCGAGGACGCCTACGACCGGTACTTCTCCGGCGGCGGGCCGTGCGTCGTGCCGGTCGACCGGCCGCCCTACCTCGCGGCGCGGGTCGTCCTGAGCGACCTCGGGACGAAGGGCGGGCTGCGCACCGACGCCGACGCCCGCGTCCTGGACGGCTCGGGCCGTCCCGTCCCCGGGCTCTACGCCGCCGGCAACAGCAGCGCCTCGTTCACGGGCCCCGTCTACCCGGGGCCCGGCGTGCCGATCGGGTCGGCCATGGCCTTCGCCTACCGCGCCGTCCAGGACATCAGGAGGAACCACACGTGAGATCAACGGGAAGGGTCGCCGTCGCGGCCGCCGCGTGCGCCGCGGCGGCCGCCCTCGCCGCCCCCGCGCAGGCCGCCCCCGCGCAGGCCGCCCCCGCGCAGGCCGCCCCCGCGCAGGCCGCCCCGGCGCAGCGCGGGACGCTGCTCGAAAGCCGGCCGCTGACGAACCTGGCGGCGCTGCCGAGCGCGGCGAGGAACCGGTTCGTCACCTACGCCTCCGAGGGCGTGGGCGGGAAGCGGATCACGGTCACCGGCACCGTCGCCGTCCCGAAGGGCACCCCGCCGCCCGGCGGCTGGCCGGTGCTGAGCTGGGCGCACGGCACCACCGGGACCGCCGACGCCTGCGCTCCGTCCGCCGACGCCCCGGGCGGCCCGGTGCGCGACTACCTGGCGCTCACCGAGGCGTACCTGGACAGGTGGGTCGCGAACGGCTTCGCGGTCGTCCAGACCGACTACGAGGGACTCGGCACGCCCGGCGGGCACCCGTACATGAACGGGGCCAGCGAGGCCAACACCGTCACCGACATCGTCCGGGCCGCCCGCAAGGCGGACCGCCGCATCGGGCGCGACTGGTTCGTCGCCGGCCACAGCCAGGGCGGCCAGGCGACGCTCTACACGGCGGCGGCGAAGCAGAAGCCCCGCGACATCCGCCTGAGGGGCGCCGTGGCGATCGCGCCCGGCTCGAACATGAGCCAGACCGCGCAGTACGTGAAGGCGCAGTACCCGGGCGCCGAGGTGGCGCTGCCGTTCCTGTTCGTGCTGCTCAACGGCGCGCACGCGGCCGACCCGACCTTCGTCCCCGAGGACCTGCTGACCGACGACGCCGCCGCCGTCGCCAGGGCGGGCCGGACGAACGCGTGCCTTCTCCAGCTCAAGCAGTTCAGCAAGGACCTGCCGCTGGACAAGGTGTTCCGCCCGGACGCCGACCTGACGCGCTTCGAGGCCTACTACGACTCGCAGGAGGCGCTCGGCCTGACCCTGAAGGTCCCGACGCTGGTCGCCCAGGGCACCACCGACCGCGAGGTCTCCCCCGCGGCGACGCAGAACATCGTCAACGACCTGTGCAAGCGCTACGGAACCGTCTCGTACCGGACGTTCGAGGGCGCCGACCACAGGGGCAGCATCGACGCGTCGTTCGCGACGGCGCTGAAGTTCGCCCAGGCCGTCCGCGGAGGCGAGACCCCGTCCACGAACTGCTGACCCGGCCCGTGTGGTCCCGTCCGCAGGTGGACGGGACCACACCCGTGGTATCGATTTGACCCTTTCCGTGCCCCTTTCGGGTGGTGCCGAGGATCCATCGGGCGCTACATGTAGTAACTGATCAACTACGCAAAGCGACTGATCATCCGAAAGGGAAGAAGATGACCATGTCAGGGCTCACCCGGACCTGCGCCGTCCTCGCCGGAGCGGCGATGGTGGTCGGGACCGCGCTCCCCGCGCAGGCCGCGACGCCGGCGGTAGTGCACCACAAGACCTACGAGAACACCCTCACCGCGATGCACGGCGAGGCCATGGCGCACGCGAGCTACCACTTCTACGGCGAGCAGGCCGGCTACGAGCACCTGCCCAAGGTGCGCGCCCTGTTCATGAAGACGGCGAACACCGAGCTCCACGACCACTTCACCAAGGAGGCGCGCCTCATCCACTTCGTCCGCGACGACGCCGCCAACCTGCGCGAGAGCATCAAGGGCGAGATCGAAGAGGGCACGCAGATGTACCCGCGGTTCGCCAAGGAGGCGCGGGAGGACAAGGACTACAACGCCGCCCGCCTCTTCACCGAGATCGCGGCGGACGAGTTGAAGCACGCCCGCTACTTCGCGAAGGCGCTGTACGCCATCGAGCACCACCGCGGGGAGATCCCCGAGGGGCCCACCCCCGACCCCGTCAAGGTCGTCGCGGGCAAGCCCAAGGTGCACTCGGCGAGGACGCTCCGCAACCTGGAGACCGCGATGCACGGCGAGGCGTTCGCGAACGCCAAGTACACGCTCTACGGCGAGCACGCCAAGGCCCGCAGCCCGAAGCTGGCCCGGCTGTTCGAGCGCACCGCCGCGGTCGAGCTGACCGAGCACTTCGCCGGGGAGGCCGACCTCGCCGGATTCGTCCACCGCACCCGGGAGAACCTGCGCAAGAGCATCGCCGGTGAGACCTACGAGGCCACGCAGATGTACCCGAGCTTCGCCCGCACCGCCCGCGCCGAGCACGCCTACAAGGCCGCGCGCCTCTTCACCGAGATCGCCGGCGACGAGGCCGCGCACGCCCGCGCGTTCAAGCGCGCCCTCAAGCACCTTCACCACCACCATCACATGGCGCGCGCGGACTCCTGACCCCACGCCACCCGGCGCTCCTTTCGGGAGCCGCCGAGAACGGCCCGGCTCTCACCGAGAGCCGGGCCGGGCGTTTATGAGGCATCAACCGCATTCAGCCTCGGCCGGGACATGGGCCTTTCATCGGCCTCCCCCGCCCGCCCCTAAAAAAGGCAAGCCAGAGTGACCAAAAGGCCCCCTTCATAGGAGCGATCACCTTTTTCCGCGGACACGATGAATCGCCGACCGAGGACGAGTACTCGCTCAGCAGAAAATGACGCCATCGACCATCAAGGAATCGCCGGTACACGTTTCCGAGTCAGCGACTTCTCCCGGGCACGCCAGACATGGTCAACACCCGTGAAGGCAAGCGGGAACGGCCGGGGTTCGTGCGCCTCAGGCGTCACCACTTCACCCGGCACTCACATTCGAACCACGTCGCAAGCCCCCCAGAGCAGCTCATACGACGCCCCCTGAACACGGCGAACTCCCCATTCGCCGCCGAGCCGTTCTGACGCCAGGATACCCGCTCCCAGAGATCATCGAGCCAGGCGCACATCCCGACGATGATCTTGTGACGCAGGGCATGGCTCCGGGCGCCCCACCCCTCGCGATCCCCGTGCACACGGGCTTCGGCGCCGGATGGCGACACCCCCACTCCACCGGACATTCCCGCCGAACGACATATGAGTGACCGCATGGTCACCCATTGCGATCAATGGTGACGCCGACGCGATTTGTGGTCTGAACCACATCGACTTGTCACCCGCTCAAGATCGCATACAGTCCCTTTAGTCGACAGAAGCAATTGCTGCCGAACGTTGGGACGCAAAGCCCTTCTCAACGGCCACCAAACAACACGCCGGCGGTCTCGGACCCCGGCGGCGCACAACCAAGGAGAACAGCATGAACTGCCCGAAGTGTGGTCACCAGATGACGAAGCCGGGCGACCAGGGGGGCTCCATGTGGTTCTGCGGCAACTGCGGAAACCTGGAGCAGAGCTGAACCAGCAGGTCAGCCCACCGACTAGCGGGCTGGCACACCCATAAACAGCGGCCGCTCCCCGACCAGATCGGGGGCGGCCGCCTCTTTCTGTTTCTCGTCCTTCGCGGGCGCATCACCCCTCGAACCGGATGCGCCGGGTCCGGTGGTCAGACGAGGTTGTCCTCCACCTTGAGGCCGAACTCGCCCCGGCCGTACATGGAGAGGGCGTGCTCGACGTCGTTGGCGACGTGGACGCTGCCGGCGTGGGCGTCACGCCAGGCGCGTTCGATGACGTTGCCGCGGTGCAGCGAGTTGCCGCCGGCGGTCTTGAAGAGGATGTCGATGGCCTCGATGGCGCGCTCGGTGCCGCGGACCTGGTCGCGGCGGGCGCGCAGGCGCAGCTCCATCGGGATCTTCTCGTTGCGGACGGCGTACTCGTGGATCTCGCGGACGTTGCGGTCGGTCTGCAGGACCGCGGCGTCGATCTCCGAGGCGGCGCGGGCGACGGCGACCTGGGCGAACTGGTCCTCGACGAAGCGGCCGCCGCCGAGGCTGAGGCGGATCCGGTCGCGCATCCGGGTCACGTACAGGTCGTGGCAGCCGGCCGCCATGCCGATGACGCTGGCGGCGACCGTGCTGGTGAAGATCGTGCCGAAGGGCATCCGGTAGAGCGGGCCCGTGTTGACCTTGCGGCCGGGATTGCGGAGCTGGGCCTGCTCGAAGTTGCGCATCGCGCGGTGGGACGGGACGAACGCCTTCTCCACCACGATGTCGTCGCTGGCGGTGCCGCGCAGCCCCATCGAGTCCCAGACCTCGGCGATCTCGTAGTCGCGCCGGGGGACGAGCACCGTCATGAAGTCGACCGGGCGGCCCTCGGCGCCGACGACGAGCGCGCCGAGCAGGGCCCAGGAGGCGAACTCGCAGCCGGACGAGAACGACCAGCGCCCGGTCACCTCGTAGCCGCCGTCGACGGGGGTGAGGCGGCCGATCGGCGCGTAGGAGGAGGCGATGAGGGTGTCCGGGCCGGCGCCCCACACCTCGCGCTGCGCCTCGTCGGCGAACAGGCCGAGGTGCCAGGAGTGGACGCCGAGGACCGCGGCGACCCAGCCGGTCGAGCCGCAGGCGCCGGAGACCGCGCGGATCACCTCGTAGAAGGCGACCGGGTCGCCCTCGGCGCCGCCGTACCGGGTGGGCTGGAGCATCCGGAACACACCTGCGGCGGTCAGCTCCCGGATCGTCTCGGCGGGGATGCGTCCCTTCTCGTCCACGGACCGGGCCCGCTCGGCGATGCCGGGCAGCAGTCCGCGCACCGCGTCCAGGACCTCGTTGCTCATCCCCGCTCCTTCCCTAGTACGGCCATTGCAGGAGACCATGGTCCCCTGCCGGCGCGGGGACGGGCGTCCCGCCCACCGGGACTCGGCGGTCGGGACGGTGACCTGCGACCTAACGTTCGAATCACCCGTCCATCGCTGAAGGGATGATCCACGTGACCGCAACCGAGTCGGACGCCGTCCGCGCCATCGAGGCGGAGGCGATCACCCGCCGTTTCGCCCGGGGATGGCACTGCCTCGGGCTGGCCGAGAAGTTCCGGGACGGCAAGCCCCACACGGTGACCGCGTTCGGGCAGAAGCTCGTGGTGTTCACCGGTGAGGACGGCACGCCGAACGTCCTGGACGCCTACTGCCGGCACATGGGCGGCGACCTGTCCCAGGGCACCGTCAAGGGCAACGCGATCGCGTGCCCGTTCCACGACTGGCGCTGGGGCGGCGACGGCCGCTGCAAGCAGATCCCCTACGCGCGCCGCGTCCCGCTGCGGGCCCGCACGGCCGCGTGGCCGACGATGGAGCAGGACGGGCTGCTGTTCGTCTGGAACGACCCGGAGGGAAAGAAGCCGCCGGAGGACGTGACGATCCCGGTGATCGAGGGCGCCACCCGCGACGACTGGACCGACTGGCGCTGGACGGAGACGGTCGTCCACACCAACGCGCGCGAGGTCATCGACAACGTCGTGGACATGGCGCACTTCTTCTACATCCACAAGTCGTTCCCGACGTACTTCAAGAACATCTTCGAGGGCCAGGTGGCCACGCAGATCATGAAGGGCCGGACGCGGGAGGACGCGCGCCGCGAGGGCGGCGGCGGCGGGCCGAAGATGCTCGGCAACACCTCCGTGGCGTCCTACCACGGCCCCTCCTTCATGATCGACGAGCTGACGTACCACTACGAGGGGTACGACCTGCACTCCGTCCTGATCAACTGCCACTACCCGATCGACGAGAACTCGTTCTCGCTGCACTCGGGCATCATCGTGCAGCACAGCGACGCGCTCCCGGCCGACGCCGCCGAGGCGACCGCGCAGAAGCTGTCGGACTTCATCCTGACGGGCTTCGAGCAGGACATCGAGATCTGGCGGAACAAGACCCGCATCGACAACCCGCTGCTCTGCGAGGAGGACGGGCCCGTCTACCAGCTGCGCCGCTGGTATGAGCAGTTCTACGTGGACGCCGCCGACGTCACGCCGGAGATGACCGACCGGTTCGAGTACGAGATCGACACGACCCGTCCGGTGGAGTCCTGGCAGAAGGAGGTCGACGCGAACATGGCCCGCCGGGAGGCCGAGGGGGCGTCGGCGTGACGACCCGCCAGGACGAGCGCCTCCTCGACGGGCCGCTGCTGCCGGTCCGCTGCCGCCGCTGCGCCGCCGAGGTGATGGTGCGCAAGTCGAGCTGGGAGCAGACGAGCATCCAGTGGAACGCCGAGGCCCGGGAGGCGTGCACGGGTCTGGACGACCCGCACGCGACCTGCCCGGCGCTGCGCTCGGCGATCCAGGAGGCCGCGCTCAACGGCGCGATCACGGTGGTCGAGTGACGGGCGGACGGCTGGCCGGGCGGGTCGCGGTCGTGACCGGCGCGGGCGACGGGATCGGGCGCGGCATCGCCCGCCGCTTCGCCGCCGAGGGGGCCCGCGTGCTGGTGGCCGAGCTCGACCCGGAGTCCGGGGAGCGGGTCGCCGCGGAGATCGGGGCTAACGCCCGGTTCGTCCGGACGGACGTCACCGACAGGGCGCAGGTCCACGCGATGGTGGACGCGGCGGTCGGCACGTGGGGCTCCGTGGACGTCCTGGTCAACAACGCCTGGGGCGCCGGGACGGTGAGCCGGGTGGAGACCAAGACCGACGAGCAGCTCGCGCGCGGGTTCGCGATGGGCTACTACGGCCCGCTGTGGGCGATGCAGGCCGCGTTCCCGCACATGAAGGCCCGCGGGTGGGGGCGCGTCGTCAACATGTGCTCGCTGAACGGCGTCAACGCCCACATGGGGACCCTGGAGTACAACTCGGCCAAGGAGGCCCTCCGGGCGCTGACCCGCACGGCCGCCCGCGAGTGGGCGCCGGCCGGCGTCGTCGTCAACGCGCTCTGCCCGGGCGCCAAGAGCGCGGCGTTCCGCCGGATGGCGGCCGCGCACCCGGAGATCGAGGCGGCCGCCGACCGCGCCAACCCGATGGGCCGCCTCGGCGACCCGGAGACCGACATCGCCCCCGTGGCGGTGTTCCTGGCGTCCGAGGACGCCCGCTACCTGACCGGAAACACCCTGTTCGCGGACGGCGGCTCGCACATCAACGGCGTCGCCTGGACCCCGGACCTGGACGGAGAACAATGATCGACCGATACGGCCCGTGGGCCGTCATCGCGGGCGGCTCGGAGGGCGTCGGCTCGGCCTTCGCGCACCGCCTCGCCGACGCGGGCCTGAACCTCGTGCTGATCGCGCGCAAGCCGGGGCCGCTGGCGGAGACGGCCGAGGCCGTCCGCGCGAAGGGCGTCGAGGTGCGCACCCTCGAACTGGACCTGGTCGCCCCGGACCCGCTCAAGGCGATCCGCGAGGTGACCGACGGCCTGGAGGTCGGGCTGCTGGTCTTCAACGCGGGCGCGAACAGCTACGGCCACGAGTTCGTCACCGGCGACCTGGACCGCTTCCAGGGCGTCATCGACCTCAACGTCACCGCCCAGCTCGCGCTGACGCACCACTTCGGCGCGCTGATGAAGGAGCGGGGGCGCGGCGGCATCCTGCTGGTCGGCTCCCTCGCCGGCTACATGGGGCAGCCGCAGATCAGCATCTACTCGGCGGTGAAGGCGTTCGGCCGCGTCTTCGCCGAGGGGCTGTGGCTGGAGATGCGCGAGCACGGCGTGGACGTCCTGGAACTGGTCCTCGGCGTGACCCGCACCCCGGCGATGGAGCGCGCCGGCCTCAACATGGACATGCCGGGCCTGAACGTCGCCGAGCCCGACGACGTCGCGCGCGAGGGCCTCGAACACCTGGCGGACGGCCCGGTCTGGGTCGCGGGCGGCAACTACGACATGGCCCGCAAACGGGCCGGTTTCCCCCGCGAGAAGCTCGTCGCCGGGGCTCACGCCGCGATGAAGCGCATGCTTCCGAAGCCGGCCTGACACGCTCCGCAGCCGGCGTCCGGCAGGCGTGGAGCATGTCCGTTCACCATGCCCGCGCCCCGGTCGCCGGTCTCTCCCTCTCAGGCTGAGCCGCGGGGGACGTAGGAGCCGTCGCGGTGCTCGTAGACGGGGCCGGTGGCGTCGCGGCCCTCGGTGCGGAGGACGCGCTTGACGACCTTGTTGGTCGGGGTGCGGGGCAGGGCCTCCACCACACGGACGTAGCGCGGGGTCCACTTGGTGCCGAGGTCCGGCTGGGCGGCCAGGAAGGCGGTGAAGGCGGACGGGTCGAAGGCGCGGCCCGGGGCCAGGGTGACGGCCGCCATCACCTGGTCGCCCACGCGGTCGTCCGGGACGGCGTAGACGGCGACGTCGGTGAAGGGCTCGAAGCGGGACAGGAGGCGCTCGACCGGGGCGGCGGCGAAGTTCTCGCCGTCCACGCGCAGCCAGTCGTCGTCGCGGCCGGCGAAGTACCAGTAGCCGTCGGCGTCGCGGTAGGCGAGGTCGCCCGACCAGGTCCAGCCGTTGCGGACGCGACGCGCCGTCGCCTCGGGGTTGTTGTAGTAGCCCTCGAACTTGGCGGCGCCCATCGTGTCGACGATCTCGCCGATGGCCTCGTCGGCGTTGAGGAGCAGCCCGTTCGCGTCGAACTCGGCGCGCGGGCACTCGCGCAGGGTCTCGGGGTCCATCACGACGGTGCCCGCCTCGGCGACGCCCAGCGAGCCGGGCGGCGTGCCCGGGACGCGGTTGAGGCGGATCTCGCCCTCGCTCGACCCGTAGGAGTCGATGACGGTGCAGCCGAAGCGGCGGGCGAACGCGTCGATGTCGCGCTGCGCCGCCTCGTTGCCGAACGCGATGCGGAGCGTGTTGTCGGCGTCGTCCGGCTTCTCCGGGACGGCCAGGATGTAGCTGAGGGGCTTGCCGACGTAGTTGAAGAACGTGACGCCGTGGCGGCGCACGTCCGGCAGGAACCCCGAGGCCGAGAACCGGCGGCGCAGCACGATGCGGCCGCCGCTGGCGACGGCGGGCGCGATCCCGGCCATCAGCGCGTTGGAGTGGAACATCGGCATGACCACGTAGAACACGTCGTCGCCGGTGAGGCGGCGCCGGTCGCGCTGCTGGACGGCAATCCGGCCCAGCCTGCGCTGCGTGCAGATCACCGCCTTGGGCGCGGACGTCGTCCCCGACGTGAACACCAGCGAGAAGACCGTGTCGGGGTCCACCGGGGCGGGGGCGGCGAGGCGGGCGGAGGCCAGCCGCTCCGCGTACGCGGCGGTGTCGACCGCCAGGGACGGGACCCGCGTGAGACCGTCGAGCAGCGGCGCGCGGGACGCCTCGGTGACCAGCAGCGCGCAGTCGGTGTGGGTGATGTCGCGGGCCAGTTCCGCGCCCCGCCGCGTCGGGTTCAGCTCCACGACGGGGACGCCGGCGAGGGCCGCGCCCAGCAGCCAGAACAGGTGCTCGGGGCCGTTCTCCAGGAACAGGCCGACGTGGCCGGGCAGGTCCCGGACGAGGGAGGCCCGCCGCAGGGACTCCGCGACGACCTCCCGCCAGGTCCAGGAGCGGTCCTCGAAGCACAGGCCCGTCCGGTCGTCGCCGCCGCGCGCCGCGACCAGTTCCGCGAACGCGGTCTCGCGGGCGGGACGGTCGTCGCCCAGCACGGCGGTCCTGCCGGGCACGGTCCTCTTCTCGTCCTGCATGCGACCCTGGCCTCTCTCGTCTAGGCGCGGTGCGGGCGGTTCGTCCAGCCCTGGTCGTCGGCGCGGACGAACCAGCCGGACGCGGCGAGCGTGCCGCCATCGACGGGGATCGTGTGGCCGGTGACGAACCGGGCGTCGTCGGAGGCGAGGAACGCGACGACGGCGGCGTAGTCGCCGGGGTCGCCGAAGCGGGCGAGCGGGACCCAGGTGTGCTCCAGGCCCGCGTCGTAGCCGCGCCGCATCCACGCCGCGGGGGTCTGCTCGGTGTCGGCGAGGTCGGGGGCGATCGCGTTGACGCGGACGCCGTGCCGGCCGACCGCGACGGCGAGGCTGCGCGTGAACGCCGAGACGCCCGCGTTGAACGCCGAGTACACCGGGTGCTGCGGGATGCCGCGGAACGCCTCGACCGTCGAGTTGTTGACGATGCTGCCCGCGCGCCGGTCGATCATGGAGGGCAGCAGCGCGTGGGTCAGCTTGAAGACGTGCAGGAGGTTCAGCTCGTAGAGGCGCTGCCACTGGCCGGGCGTGCTGTCCTGGAACGACGCGGCGGCGGGGCGGAAGTCGCCGACGTTGTTGACCAGGACGTCGGCGCCGCCGTGGGCGAGGGCGGTAGCCGCGACGTCCGCGACGGTCGCGTCCTCGACGATGTCTCCGGCGACCGTGACGCAGCTGCCCCCGGCGGCCTCGATGGCGGCGCGGGCGCGTTCGGCGGCGTCCGCGTCGATGTCGTTGAGGATCACCAGGTCGCCGCCCGCGGCGAGGCGCCGGGAGATCGCGCCGCCGATGCCGAGGGCCCCGCCGGTCACGACGCTGACCCGTGAGGTCTCAGCCACGGCGCCGCCTCCGGACGGGCCGGGTCTCGATGGAGTCGATCCGCTGCTCGCGCCGCGCGAACCGCCAGGTCCCGCCGTCCAGCCGGTAGGCGTCGGTGTAGCGGCAGTGCCACACCAGGTCCCGGGCGGCGCCGTCCTCGCGGTCGCTCAGATGGTGGGCGACGCAGGCGATCTCGCCGGTGGCGGTGCCGGGCTCGGGTCCCGCGTCGAACACCTCCCCGGCGAGGGCGTGGAAGGTGACCGGGACGCCGTGCAGGGCCCCCAGGGTCGCGGCGATCTCGGCGCGCCCGGTGAAGGTCCGCACGGAGTCGAGCTCGCCGGGGGCGCCGGGCAGGACGAGGACCGCGTCCCGCGCGAACAGGCCCGCCATGGCGTCGATCTCGCGGCGGTCGGCGTGCAGCGCGTACCGGGCGACGAGGTCGCCGAGCGCGAGCCGGTCGGCGGCTTCGAGCGTCATGATCCCGAAAGGCCCAGGCGCTCCGCGCAGGCGGACAGCTCGTCCACGGCCTCGCCGAGGTCCGCCGTCACGGTCCCGCGCAGGACGAGCCGGTCCGCGCCGAGGGCGGCCAGCTTCTCCGCCTTCTCCGGCGTGACCGCCGACAGCGAGTGGCCGAGGGTGAGTTCGAGGGCGTCCGGGTCGCGGCCGCTCTTGCCGGCCTCCTCCCGCATCAGCGCCACCAGCCCGCGCAGCTCGTCCCCCGCCACGCCGAGCGGCTGGAGGCCGTCGCCGTAGCGGCCCGCGCGGCGCGCGGCGGCCTTGGAGTGGCCGCCGATGTGGATCGGGATCCCGCCCTCCTGGACGGGTTTGGGGTAGCTCATCGCACCCTCGAACCGGAAGAACTCCCCGTCGTGGGAGGCTCCCCCGGGCGCGGTGTCGTCCCACAGCATGCGCAGCACCCGGAGCTGCTCGTCGCCGCGGCGGCCGCGCGTCTCGAAGTCGGCGCCGCACGCCTCGATCTCCTCGCGCATCCAGCCCATGCCGACGACGAGCCGCAGCCGCCCGCCCGACAGCGCGTCGACCGTGGCGAGCCGCTTGGCCAGCACCACCGGGTGGTGGTTCGGCAGGACGAGCACGCCGGTGGCGAGCCCGATCCGCCCGGTCCGGCCGGCGAGGAACGCCAGCAGGTCCAGCGGGTCGGGGATGTCCAGGTCGTCGGCCAGCTCCATCCGCCCCGAACCGTCGTAGGGGTAGACGCTGGAGTAGCCGCTCGCCACCACCGCGTGCTCGACCGCGCCGACCGACTCGAAGCCGCAGGCCTCCGCGTGCCGGGCGTACTCGCCGATCCACGCGGGATCGGCGGTGACGCCCGCCGCCACGGGAAGCAGGACGGCGTACTTCATTCGGTGGCCTCCCGGTTCTCGGACGCGGCGGCGGCGCGCCCGGCACGGCGGCCGAAGAACGTGCCGTCGCCGAGGGACGTCCCGCTGATGTAGCCCTCGCCGTGGATGCCGGACGCGGTGCGCCCGGCGGCGTACAGGCCGGGGATCGGCTCACCGGAGTGGTTGCGGACCTCGCCGTCCACGGTGGTGTCGAGGCCGCCGAGGGTGAACCCGCCCGCGCCGGTCCCGGCGCCGTGCCCGCCGGCGCCGAAGAACCCGTCGGCCGGGTCGATCGCCGCGAACGGCCCCTTCAGGGGGCGCAGCCACCTGGAGTCCTTGTGGAAGTAGGGGTCCTCGCCCCGCTCCGCGAACCGGTTGTAGGTCTCGACGGTCGCCTCCAGCGAACCGGGCGGCAGGCCGAGCGGCTCCTCCAGCTCCGCGACCGTCTCCGCCGCGTGCTTGGGGCGGACGCCCCACATGTCGGCCTCGGCGATCTCGTCGTGCCCGGCCTCGTCGATGATCGCCCAGTAGGGGCCGGGCTGGTGCTGGACGGCCCGGTGGCTGAACAGGCCCGGGTAGACGTCCTCGTTGATGAACCGGCGGCCGAGGCCGTCGACGAGCATGCCGCGGCAGATGACGGCGGGGTTGGCGGTGAGCGCGATCTCCACCGACGCCATGCGGCGGGTCGCGGCGCCGAGCGCGGTCGCCATCCGGATGCCGGACCCGTCGCTGGTTCCGTCGCTGACCTTGTCGTGCCCGAGCAGCACCGGGGCGTGGTCGGCGAGCATCTCCTCGTTGTCGACGAACCCGCCGGAGGTCAGGACGACGCCCCTGCGCGCCCGGTACACCACCCGGTCGCCGAACCTGCGCGCGACGACGCCGGTGACACGGCCGGCGGCGTCCACGACGAGGTTCGTGGCGTAGGTGTCCTGGTGGGCGACGGCGCCCGCCCCGGCGGCGGCCGCGATCAGCTTCTCCATCAGGATGCCGCCGGCGAACATCGGCGTCTCCGGGCGGTGCCCGCGCGGCGCGGGCCGGGCGATCTCGTTGTACGGCCAGGCGTTCTCGCCGAGCCACATCAGGCCGTCCTCGGTGTACGGCATCCAGCCCGGCGCGTCGAACAGGCTCTCCCTGAACGGGACGCCGAGCGAGCGGAACCACTCGAAGTGCTCCACGCTCCCGTCGCAGTACAGCCGCAGCTTCTCCGCGTCGGCGTGCGGGCCCAGCGCCGCCGTGAGGAAGGCGAACATGTCGTCGGGAGTGTCGTCGAAGCCGCACGCCTTCTGCACCCGCGTGCCGCCGCCGAGGTACAGCTCCCCGCCCGACTGGGCGGACGTCCCGCCGGGGCCGCTCGACCGTTCCAGGACGAGCACGTCCGCGCCACCCGCCGCGGCCTCGTACGCCGCGGCGGCGCCGGCGGCGCCGAAGCCGACCACCAGCACGTCGCACTCGTGGTCGGGCTCCGCCTCCGCGGCGCCGACCGGTTCCACCGAGGGCCTCGCCATCGGCGTCAGCCCTTCTTCGGCGGGACGAAGGCGGCCAGCGGCTCGGACCCGGACCAGTCATGGCCCCAGTAGCTGTCCCTGGTGATCTCCTCGGCGGTGTAGTACGCCTCGTCCACGAGCATGCCCTCGCAGCCGTACTCGACGTCCCAGCCGCCGGGGGCGCGCACGTAGAACGACACCATCTTGTCGTTGGTGTGGCGGCCCAGCGTGGAGGAGATCGAGAAGCCCTTCTTCGTGATGGTGTCGAGCGCGATGCCGACCGCGTCGAGCGTGTCGACCTCCACCATGAGGTGGACGAGGCCCGGGTCGCCGTCGAAGGGCGCCGGGCAGATCGCGATGCTGTGGTGGCGCTGGTTGACGCCCATGAACCTGACCTTCGCGGCGCCGCCGCCGACCTTCATCGCACCGCGCGGCAGGAACCCGAGGACCTCGGCGTAGAACGCGACGGTCTCGTTGAAGTTCGGGGTGGGCAGCACCACGTGGCCCATGCCCATGGGGCCGGTCACGAACTTCTGCGCGAAGCCGGTGCGCAGGGGGCCGTGGTCGAGGAGCGGGCCCCAGAACACCTCGACGGGGGTACCGCCCGGGTCGGTGAACGCGATGGCCTCCTCCGCGTCGCGCTCGGCCGCCTCCTTGGACGTCAGCTTCGTCACGGCCGTCCCGGACTTCTCCACGGCCTCGCGGACGGCGGCCAGCGCGTACTGGTCGCGGACCTCCCAGCCGACGGCCAGCACCCGGTCGGTGTCGCCGGGCAGCACCTGGAGGCGCGAGCGTCGCTCGTCCATGCGCAGGTAGAGGCCGTCCGGGTCCGGTCCGCTCCCCTCGGCGAAGCCGAGCCCGTCCAGGGCGAACTCGCGCCAGCGGTCGATGTGCCGGGTCTGGACCTTCAGATATCCCAGCCCTCGGATCTGCGTCACTGTCCTCGGTCCCTTCTGGATAGCGGCCCGCGCGGCGGCCGACGAGCCTCAACCTGCCAAATCCCGGGGCGGGCCGCCGGGCCCTTCCCGCTGAGTGAGAGTCTTCCTGCGGCGGGCGGACGGCGGCGGCTCTCATCTCCGGAGGAGGTCTGATGACGACGAACAGGCCGGTCGCGATGGTGACCGGGGCGAGCCGGGGCATCGGCAGGCGGACGGCGCTCGCGCTGGCCGCCGCCGGGTACGACGTCGCGTTCACCGCGCGCACGGTCGAGGAGGGCCGGGGCCGGATACCGCCGCGCCACGGGCGGGCGGAACCGATCCCCGTCCCGGGCAGCCTGGAACGCACCGGAGCGGAGATCGAGGCGCTCGGCGCGCGGGCCCTGCCGGTGCGGATGGACCTGCTCGACCGGGCGAGCGTCACGGCCGCCGCCGGGACGGTCCTGGACGCGTGGGGGCGCGTGGACGTCCTCGTCAACAACGCGGTCGCGCACATCGCGGGCACCCACGAGCGGTTCCTCGACCTCGACCCGGAGGTGGCGGCGCGGACCGTCACCGGCAACTACCTGAACCAGATCGTCCTGCTCCAGGCCGTCCTGCCCGCGATGCTGGAGCGGGGCGGCGGGACGATCGTCAACCTGTGCTCGGGGTCGGCGACCACCGACCCGCCCGGACCGCCCGGCGAGGGCGGCTGGGGCGTGGCGTACTCGGCGTCCAAGGCCGCGTTCGGGCGCCTCGCCGGCGCGGTCAACGCCGAGTACCGCGCCGCCGGCGTCCGCGCGTTCAACCTCGACCCCGGGTTCGTCGTCACCGAGGCGGGAGCGGCGCGCGGCGGCCTCGACAGCCTGAAGGACGAGGGGTTCGAGCCGACGCCGGAGGAGGCGCCTGCGGCGGCCGTGGTCTGGCTGGTCACCGACCCGGCCGCGGAGGAGTACCTGGGCCGGGTCGTCTGGACGCCCAGGCTCGTCGCCGACCTCGGCCTGCTCGCCTAGGACCGGGCCGGGCTCGGTTGGAACGCGGCGTGCCGGGTGGTGGAGGCGCCCACTCCCCCGGCACGCCGCGAGTATGCGGGGCTCAGATCATCGACCGCATCGGGCCCTGCGGCGGCTCGATGTCCAGGTCCGTCAGGGCGGAGACGTGGTAGACCGAGCCCGGGACGTGGATGGCGTGGGCGAGGCCGACGTGCGCGTCCCGCCAGAACCGCTGGATCGGGTTGTCGCTGCGCATGGCGTTGCCGCCGGACCGCACGACGATCTCGTTCATCGCCTGCACCGCCCGCCACGCCGCGCGGACCTGGGTGCGGCGCCCGGCGGCGCGCTCGGCGAACGTCGGCACGTGCCCCGCGGCGACCATGTCGTACATGCGCGAGCAGTTGTCGAGCAGCGCCGTGCGGGACGTCTTGATCTCCTCGGCCGCCTCGCTGATCGCATACAGCACGTACGGGTCGTCCTTGATCTTCGTGCCGGTGATCTGGACGCGGTTGCGCTGGTAGGCCAGGTGGTGGTGCAGGGCGCCCTCGGCGATGCCGATCACGGCGGAGGAGATGCCGAGCGGGAACACGCAGGAGAACGGCATCAGGTAGGACGGGTTGGTCAGCCCCGCATCGCGCGGCGCCGAACCGTCCACGACCTTGGAGTACTCCAGCGTCCGGTACGCCGGGACGAACGCGTCCCTGACGATGATGTCCTTACTGCCGGTGCCCTTGAGCCCGGCGACGTCCCAGGAGTCCTCGACGATCTCGTAGTCCGAGCGCGGCAGGATCATGTGCAGGGACCGCGGCGGCTGCGCCATCCTGCCCTCGTCGTCGCCCAGCATCGCGCCGAGGAAGATCCAGTCGCAGTGGTCGGTGCCGGAGGAGAACTGCCAGCGGCCGTTGAAGACGTAGCCGCCGTCCACCGGCCGGGCGATGCCCATCGGCGCGTACGGGGAGGCGATCCAGGTGTCGGGGTCCTCGCCCCAGATCTCCTCGCGCACCTTCGGGTCGGCGTAGGCCATCTCCCACGGGTGGACGCCGACGATGCCGGCGACCCAGCCGGTGGAGCCGTCCAGGGAGGCGATCCCCATCACCGTCTCGGCGAACTCGCGGGGGTGGACCTCCAGGCCGCCGTGCGCCTCCGGCTGGAGCAGCCGGATCGCGCCCGAGTCCTTGAGGATCTTCGCCGCCTTGTCGTCGAGCCGGCCGAGCGCCTCGCTGGCCGGGCCGAGCTCGCGGATCTGCTCCGCCCTCTCCATGATCGTGTCAAGCACGCGGTCAGCCATCGCCTGTCTCCCGTATGTGTTTCGTCAGCCGTCGTAGGTGATCTTCAGCCGGTCGGTGACCGGCCTCGCCTGACAGGCGAGGATGAGGCCGTCGGCGAGATCCTGCTCGTCGAGGACCGTGTTGGCGTCCAGGGTGACCTCGCCCTCCAGCGCCACGCAGGCGCACGCCGAGCAGGAACCCTCCCGGCAGGAGAACGGCGCGTCGACCCCGGCGCGCAGCAGCGCGTCGAGGAGGCGCTCGGACCTGCGCCACGCGACCGTGCGGGTCTCGCCGTCCAGCTCGACTTCGATCTCGCCTGCGTCGCCGTCCTGCGCCTCCGCCTGGTCCGGCGCGGCCTCGGGCTCCTCGAACGGGTCGCCCTCCAGCGAGAAGAACCGCTCGGCGTGCACCTTCGCGCCGAGGCCGGTGAGCGTCCCGGAGACCATGTCCATGAAGATCTCGGGCCCGCACACGTACACGGGGCGCCCCGCGTAGGGGCCCGCCAGCGACCGGACGGCGGCGGCCGTCGGCAGGCCCTGCACCGACTCCAGCAGGTGGACGACGGTGAGCCGGTCCGGGTACCGCTCGGTCAGCTCCCTCAGTTCGTCGGCGAAGATGACGGACCGCTCGTCCCGGTTGGCGTACAGCAGCGCCACCTTCGCGGAGCCGCCCGCCAGGCACGACTTGAGGATCGACATGACCGGGGTGATGCCGCTGCCGCCCGCGACGAGCAGCAGGTCCTCGTCGAGCGAGGGCGGGGTGAACGTGCCCGCCGGGCGCAGCACCTCCAGGAGGTCGCCCGCCGTGACGTTGTCGCAGATCCAGTTGGACCCGACACCGCCCGCGACCCGCTTGACCGTCACCTTCGGCCGGTCGTCGGTGAGCGGCGAGCTGCACAGCGAGTAGCAGCGCGCGGCCCAGCCGCCCTCGGCCGGGACCCGGACGGTGAGGAACTGACCGGGCCGGTAGGCGAACCGCTCCCGGCCGCCCTCGACGGGTTCGAGGACGAGGGAGTGCGCGTCGGCCGTCTCCCGGACGACCTCCACCACCCGCGCCTTCAGTGCCGTCATGAGCGTCCCGCGGCCTTCCCGGCGGACCCCCCGGTGCCGGCCCGCCCGGCGGCGTGCCGGGCGGCGATGTAGCCGAACACGATCGCCGGGCCGATCGTGGCGCCCGGGCCCGCGTACTCGTTGCCCATCACCGACGCCGAGGAGTTGCCCGTCACGTACAGGCCCTCGATGACCGTCCCGTCCCCGCGCAGGACGCGGGCGTGCTCGTCGGAGACGAGGCCGCCCTTGGTGCCGAGGTCGCCGACCTCCATCCGGAACGCGTGGTACGGCCCGCCCTCGATCACGTCCAGGTTCGGGTTCTTCAGGTTCGGGTCGCCGTAGTAGCGGTCGTAGGCGGAGTCTCCGCGGCCGAACTCGGGGTCCTTGCCCTCGCGCGCGTACCGGTTGAACGTCTCGACGGTCTCGCCGAGCGCGTCCGCCGGGACGCCGATCTTGCCGGCCAGCTCGGCGAGCGTGTCCGCCTTGAACGCGATGCCCGCCTCGTAGAACGCCTTCGGGATCGGCGCGCCCGGCAGGATCTGCGCGAACGGGTAGCGGGCCCGGGCCTTGGCGTCCATCACGAACCAGCAGGGGACGTGCCCGCCCTCCAGCTGGTCGTGGACGAAGTTGACGTACGGGGCCGACTCGTTGGTGAACCGCTTGCCGTCCTGGCCCACGATCACCGACCGCGGGATGCACCGCTCCGACAGCAGCGGGATCGTCGCCCCGGCCGGGTGCCGGACGGCGGGCATCCACCAGGCGTCGTCCATCAGGTCCAGCGCCGCGCCGACGCTCTCACCGGCGCGGATGCCGTCGCCGGTGTTCTCGCGGGCGCCCATCGCGAAGTCCTCCTGGCCGCCCTTCGGCAGGTAGGCGTCGCGCATCTCCTGGTTGTGGTCGAAGCCGCCCGTCGCGAGCAGGACGCCCCGGCGCCCGCGGACGCGCAGCGCCTCGCCGTCGCGCCGGACGACGACGCCGGTGACGCGGCCGTCCTCGACGACGAGCTCGGTCATGGGGGTCTTCAGCCAGAGCGGGATCCCGGCGTCCTTCAGCGCCATCCGCAGCCGCGCGGCGAGCGCCCGGCCGCCGGTCGCCATGTGGCGGCGGCGGACCATGTTGGACGACACGCGCCACGCCGCGACCAGCGACGCGCGCCGGCCCGTCCAGGTGCGCTTGGCCATCGCGAGGTCGTGGTAGTCCTTCGCGGTGATCCACAGGCCGAGCGGGCCCTTCATGCTGTTCGGCCGCTGGAACCGCTCGTCGTCGCCGAGCTTGCGGGTGTCGAACGGCTTGGCCTCGATGGACCGGCCGAGCGGGCGCCCGCCCTCGTACTCGGGGTGGTAGTCGGCGTAGCCCTTCGTCCAGAAGAACTGCATCCACCTGCTGCGGCAGAGCAGCTCCATGGCGGCGGGCCCGTTGTCGACGAACGCGTCCAGCCGCGCCGCCGGGACGCGCCCCTCGGTGAGCCGGTCCAGGTAGCGGCGGATCGACTCGCGGCTGTCGTCGTGGCCGCGCGCCTTCAGCGTCGGGTTGTTGGGGATCCAGATGCCGCCGCCGGAGATCGCGGTGGAGCCGCCGAACTTCTTGCCCTTCTCCACGATCAGCGCGGAGAGCCCCTCGTCGTGCGCGGCCAGCGCCGCGGCCATCCCGCCGCCGCCGCTGCCGACGATGACGAGGTCGTACTCGTGGTCCCAGCCGCCCGCTCGCTCCCGGCCGTTCGCCGCCTGGTCGCTCACCGCTCGTCCTTCCGGGTCAGGAACGCCAGCACGGCGCTCTCCCAGGCGGACTTCTGCTCGATCATCACCCAGTGCCCGCAGTTCGGGAAGATGTTCACCTGGACGTTCGGGATCGTGCGCATCGGCACGAGCACCATGTCGACGGGGCTGACCCGGTCGTCGCGGCCCCAGGTGATCAGCGTCTCGGCCTTGAGCCTGTGGAGCATCGCCCAGTAGGGCGGCTCGTCGGAGGCCGCCATCGCCTTGGCGCGGGCCGCCATCGCCTTCGACCCGTACATGCGGCGCGCGCCGGCGAGGGTGTCGGGGTCGGTGGCCTGCTTCCAGCGCTCCTCGATCATCTCCTCGGTGACGATCCGCGGGTCGTACACCATCGAGTTCAGCCACCGGACGAGGCCCTCGCGGGTCGGGTCGTCGGTGAACTCCGCCAGCAGCCTGATCCCCTCGCCGGGCGCGGGGCTGAAGACGTTGCGCCCGATCCCGCCGATGGTGACCAGCCGCCGGACGCGCTCGGGGTGCCGCAGTGCCACCTGCGTCGCGACGATGCCGCCCATGGAGTTGCCGATGACGTCGACCTGGTCGAGGCCGAGGCCGTCCAGGAACCGCACGACGGCTCCGCCGGCGGCCATCATCGGGTGCTCGTCGGTCGGGTCGCTGACCCCGAAGCCGGGGAACTCCAGGACCAGGCAGCGGAAGTGCTCGGCGAACCGGGCGAGGTTGCCGCGGTAGTTGCGCCAGCCGGTGACGCCGGGACCGGAGCCGTGCAGCAGCAGCAGCGGCGGGCCCTCGCCGGCCTCGTGGTAGCGCAGGACGCCCTGGTCGGTGGCGAGCTCGCGCAACGTCGACTCGTAGGTCAGCTCCGCAGGCATGATCTCCCAGTCCTTCGACGGTGGCTTGTCCGGAACGTAATCGGCGGGACGGCGTGGTCAGGCGGTGGATCCCGATCAGCGGGACGCGGGTCCCGGGGCGGCTCGGCGTGCCCGTCCCGGCGCCCGCTTCCACTCATCGGGATCGGGGCGCGTGGCCGCGCGGGGGCGTGCCTACCTTCGGGCTCACCGGCCGCCCCTTGACCGGTGCCGGGTGAGTACCCGTTAGTGGAAATACCGCATAGTGGATCCGAACGCCCGCCCGCTCGCAGCCCCGAGGTGAACACATGCCAGCCGAGCCAGCGCTCACGCCCCTGCACGACGCCGTCGCGAACGACTCGCGGGCGGACGCCGCGGCCGCGCCGGAACCGGCGGACTTCCGCAAGGCCATGGCGGAGTTCGCGACGGGCGTCACGGTCGTCACCGCCCTCGACGGCGGCGAGCCGGTCGGCTTCGCCTGCCAGTCGTTCGCGTCGGTGTCGCTGGACCCGCCGCTGATCCTGTTCTGCGCGGACAAGCGCGGCCGGTCGTGGCCCCGGATCCGCTCCGCGGGGCGGTTCTGCGTGAACGTGCTCGGCGAGGAGCAGCGCGACCTGTGCGAGCGGTTCGGGTCGAGCCGGGGCACCAAGTTCGAGGGGCTGGACTGGGAGGAGTCGCGGTGGGGCGCCCCCGCCCTGCCGGACGTCCTGCTCGCGGTCCACTGCGTCGTGCACGACGTGCACGAGGCCGGCGACCACGAGGTGGTGATCGGGCGGGTCCTGGCGGTGGACCGGCACGAGGTGGTGGACGGCGCGTGGCGGCGCCCGATGGTGTTCTTCCGCAGCCGGTTCGGCGTCGGGGAGCCCGACGCGCCGATCGCGCCCGACCCGTGGGGCATCGGCGACCGGTGGGGCTGGGGCTGACCTCGCCCCCGGCGTCGACCTCACGTCCGGCCGCCCGTCACATCCAGTCGCCGCGCCCGTCGACCGCGAGCAGCCGGTTCATCGTCTCCGGCGACCAGCTGGTCTCCTCGCCGGTCCGGACGGCGCGCCGGGTGCGCCCGCCGGGGCGTCCCGCGCGGGAGCCGGGGGCCGAGCCGGGGAAGAGGATCTGCGAGGCCTCGCGGGCGGCGGTGACGACCAGCGGCGCGACGTTCTCCAGCGGCGCGCGGATGTCGCCGACCAGGGAGATCCCGGCGACGGGCCCCTCCGCGCCGCGGATCGCCGCGGCGACGCAGGCGATGCCGGGGTAGGACTCGCCGCGCTCGAAGGCCAGGCCGCGGCGCTGCCGGATGCGGTGCAGCTCCTGGTGGAGGGTGCCGAGCTCGCCGATCGTGCGGCTGGTGAAGCGGCTGATGCCCGAGCCGAGCAGCGCGTCCACCTGCTCGGGCTCCAGCCACGCCAGCATCGCCTTGCCGAGCGCGGTGCAGTGCGCCGGGGCGCGGCCGCCGACCCGCGACGGGACGGAGGTGGCGAGCCGCCCGCCGAGCTTGTCCAGGTAGAAGATGTCGGCGCCGTCCAGGACGGCCAGGTGCGCGACGAGCCCGGTGGTGACCTGCAGCTCGTGCAGCAGCGGCGCGGCGGCCTCGCGGATCTTGCCGTGCCCGCCGTCCTGCCCGCCGAGGCCGAGGGCGCGCTGGCCGAGCCCGTAGCCGAACGAGTGGTGCGCGAGCCAGCGCTGCCGGACGAGCTGGTCGAGGATGCGGTGCGCGGTGGAGCGCGGCAGCCGGGTGCGGCGGGCGACGTCCTCCAGGGTCAGCCGGGCGGTGGGCCCGTTGAACGCGTCGAGGATCAGCGTCATCCGCTCGATCATCGACGGCGGCGACTCCCGGTGCGCGGTCGACATGACCTCCCGCCGCGCCATGACCTCCGCCCCGCTCCCGGCCTCCGGCGTGGTCATGGCCTCCGGCGTGGTCATGGCCTCCGGCGTCGCTGCCTCCGGCATCGTGGCCTCGGTCATCGCACCTCCCAGAACATGACTGAAATGAATTCTTGTTACCTGGAATGTAGCAACCGCTTGCTGTCAACGGAAGAGGGGGAGTAAGACCAGGTCAGCCGGATCGAGAGCGAGTGGGACCGCACCCCAGGTCGGAGCGTGCGCCGTGATAGAACGTTTTTCTGCCAACGAGGGGAGCAGCGATGCGTGTCGGGATCGTCACGCCGGTGGTGGCGCAGCCGCCCGGCCATGCCGGCTGGGAGCGCGGCGCGGGCATCGAGGAGATCGCCCTGGTCGCCGGGACCGCCGACCGGCTCGGCTACCACCACGTGACGTGCAGCGAGCACGTCGCCGTCCCGGCCGAGGCGGCCGAGCAGCGCGGCGGCGTCTACTGGGACCCGCTCGCCACCTTCGGCTACCTCGCCGCCCGCACGTCCCGGATCCGGCTCGCCACGCAGGTGCTCGTCCTCGGCTACCATCACCCGCTCGCCATCGCCAAGCGCTACGGCACGCTCGACCAGGTCAGCGGCGGGCGGCTCGTGCTCGGCCTCGGCGTCGGCAGCCTGGAGGAGGAGTTCGGCCTGCTCGGCGCCCCGTTCGCCGGCCGCGGCGCCCGCGCCGACGACGCGCTGGCCGCGCTCCGCGCGTCCCTGTCGCGGCGGACGCCGGAGTACCGCGGCGAGCACTACTCCTACTCCGGGCTGGTCGTGGAGCCGCACGCCGTCCAGGACCGCGTCCCGCTGTGGGTCGGCGGCCGCTCCGGCCGCTCGCTGCGCCGCGCGCTGGACGCCGACGGCTGGGTCCCGTTCGGCCTGCCGCTGCGCACGCTCGCGGAGATGCTCGCGGACGCCGACGTGCCGCCCGGCTTCGACGTCGTCCTCGCGCCGTCGCGCCCGCTCGACCCGATCGGCGCGCCGGAGGCGGCCGGGACGGCGCTGGCCCGGCTGCGCGAGGCGGGCGCCACGATCGCCGGCGTCCGGATGGAGTCGGAATCGGCGCGGCACTACTGCGAGCAGCTCGCCGCCCTGCGCGGGCTCGCCGCCGACTACGGCCTGGTGTTCGGGGAGGAGGCGTGAGCGTCGAAGCCCGCCTGGCCGCCCTCGAAGGGCGGCTGCGCGCCCTGGAGGACGAGCGCGAGATCACCCGGCTGATCCTGTCCTACGGGCCGCTGGTCGACGGCGGCTGCGCGTCCGAGGTCGCCGGGCTCTGGGAGCCGGACGGCGTCTACGACGTGGACGAGCTGATGATGACCGGGCACCCGGAGATCGAGGCGATGGTCCGGTCGGCGAACCACCAGCGGTGGATCTCCGGCGGCTGCGCGCACGTCGTCGGCCCGCCGCACGTCGCGGTCGCCGGCGACGAGGCCACCGCCGTCGGCTACACCCTCATGATCGTCAAGCGGCCGGACGGCTTCGTGCTGCGCCGCGCCACCGCCAACCACTGGCGGCTGCGGCGCACCGCGTCCGGCTGGCGGGCCGTGACCCGCACCAACCGCGTCCTCGACGGCCGCGAGGAGTCGCCCGACCTGCTCGCCTCCCACTTCCCGGGCGCCGTCCGGCACCGCTGAGGCACGCGGGGTTCAGGGGTTCAGGGGGTGACGCCCATGGTGGCGAGGATCCTCCCGGCCAGTTCCCCGTCGCCCTCGGTGCGGACGGTGACGTCGCCCGCACCGCAGCGCCCCGCGGTCAGCCGGACGTAGGTCTCCCAGTCCATGGCGATTCTCGCCGCCGGGGACGCCGGGGCGTCCGACCACGCGCCGCGGCCGTCGTCGCCGACCGTGACGGCGACCTCGAAGTCGGGCGGACCGGAGATCGAGAGGGCGGCGCTCCGGCCGGGCTCGCCCTTCGCGGCGCGCGCGACGATGCGGGGCAGGGGACGGCTCAGCAGGTCCCAGAAGCACCGCGCCGCCGGGGCGTCGAGGTTGCCGGGACGGCCGACCGCGCGCCGGATGTCCTGCTCGTGGGTCCAGCAGTCCATGGCGCGGAACTCCATGAACCGCGTGTAGGGGCCCTCCCTGCCGTCCGGGCACATCAGGATTCGGTCGGGGTCCTCGCCGGCCAGCTGCACGAGGCGGCGTTCGAACGCGTCCGCCAGCTCCGCCGCGACCTGAGGGCCGGGCACGGGCCGGCGGGCGTGCACGGCGTTCTCGAGGTAGCGGGCGAAGTCGTTGCGGAGGTGGTCGAGCTCGGGCAGCTCGACGGGCGGCGCGGGATCGCCGAGCAGGTCGCGCTCCACGCCGGCGAGGTGGGAGAACTGGTCCTTGACCGTCCAGCCGGGACACTCGGTCGGCCGGTCCCAGTCGTCGTCGCCCAACGTCGCGGCCAGCGCGAGCGTCGAGCGGATCGTCTGCTCGTAGGCGGCGGTGTTGGCGCGCATCTGCTCGTTCATCTCAGCCCCTCGATGTCGCACAGCACGACGGCGTGACGCAGCTTACGGCCCGTCCCGGCCGAGGGGGGCGGCCGGGACGGGCCGTCCGCGGGTTCAGGCGCCGAGAACGCCGCCGATGACGGCGGCGTAGGCGGCCTCGCCCGACGCGTTCGGGTGGAGGGGGGCGGCGGCGTGGACGGGGACGTAGCCCTCGACCCAGCGCTTGGACGACGACTGGCAGGCGTCATGCCCGGCGCTGGGCGTGACCAGGTCGATGTAGGTCCCGCCGTGCGCGGTCGTCTGCTGGCGGATCACGTCGTTCATCGCGTTCACGGAGCCCTGGAGGAAGTTGGCGTCCGTGGGGAGCACGGGCTGCACGGGCCAGCAGCCGTTCTGCTTGATGTAGAGGCCGTAGCCGGTCACGACGATCCGGGCCTTCGGGGAGCGGGCGCGGATGCCGTCCAGGACGGCGGACAGCTTCGGGCTGAAGTCGCGGGTGCGCTGGGCGACCTGGTCCTCGAACTCGCCCTTGCACGGGGTGGCGGTGGGGTCGAGGGTGGCGCAGTCCTGGGCGATGCCGACGAGGCCGACGTCGTTGCCGCCGATGGTGAGGGTCACCAGCGTGGTCGACGCGGTGAGCGCGTCGAACTGCGGCGGGACGGTCCCGGTGTCGACGCCGCCGACGCTGGTGCTCTGCGACTGGGTCATGTGGGTGCTCTTGGCACCGCTGCACGTGACGTCCCGCAGGGTGACGCTGAGCCGGGAGGCCAGCTCGTGCGCGTAGTTGTGGGTGGAGCGCCCGCAGCCGACCGGGCCGGTGATGTTCGGGATGAGCGGGCCGGACGCCATCGAGTCGCCGAGCGCGACGTACTCCCCCGCGTCCGCCGCCGCGGGCACGGCCGTCCCGCCGAGGGCCGCCCCCGCCAGGACGATCGCACCGGCCGCGCCCTTCAGGACCCGGCCTTTCGGGACCCGGCCCCTGCGGCTCGGGGCGGTGGACGGGCGGCGGCCGTTGCGCAGACGCATCATGAGCTGACTCCCGGCGTCATGGACGATGTCGCCGTGATCGTCCAGAATCTGGACACGCCGTTCAACTGGCGTGAGGACAGACTCTTCCGGGAGCCGTTGTGACGCGGGACAAGACGCCGGCGCTGCGGGTGGCGGGCCGGCCGGTGGCGGCCCATCTGCGGGTCAGGGCGCCGCTGC
The DNA here is from genome assembly GCF_040649435.1 of Actinomadura sp. NPDC048955. NCBI lineage: Bacteria > Bacillati > Actinomycetota > Actinomycetes > Streptosporangiales > Thermomonosporaceae > Actinomadura > Actinomadura sp. NPDC048955. The sequence goes on along the minus strand of NZ_JBEZJI010000005.1, from coordinate 13,255 downwards.
TGACCCGCAGAGTCGTGGCCCGGCTGCTCGCCGAGCTGCCCGTCTACGCCGAACTGCCGCAGGAGGAGGTCGCCGGGGACATCGCCGGGATCGTCCAGCACAGCCTGCGGCAGTTCGCGGACGTCCTGGAGCGGCGCCGGCCGGCCCGCGCGGCCGACTTCGCCCGGCAGCGCGACTCGGCGGCGCTACGGGCCGAGGAGGGCGTGCCGCTGGACGCGATCCTCGCCGCCTACCAGATCGGGGCGGCCATGGCCTGGGAGGAGCTGACCGCCGGGGCCGAGCCCGCCGACCTGCCCGCCTTCCAGGAGGCGCTCGGGTACTTCCTCGACTTCCAGCGGCTGCTGACCTCGGCCGTCAGCGCCGCCTACCTCGAGGTGCGGCAGATCCTCGACAGCCAGGAGCACGGCGGCCGGCACGCCCTGATGACCGCGCTGCTGGCGGGGGACACGGCGGGGCACCGCCCGGCGCCGCGCTACGCCGTCCTGACGCTGGCGTTCGGCCCGCATCCGGACGAGACGGGCTCGGGGCAGCGCGCCCGCATCGCCGCCCGCCGCAAGATCCGCCGCGTCCGGACCGCCCTGGACGCCGTCGCCGACGAGCCCGCCCTCACGGCCCTGGACGCCTCGGGAGGGACGGCCCTGCTCCCCTTCTCCTCCGGCTGGGAGGCCCTGCACGACCTGGTCGCGGGCGCGGCGAAGGCGGCCGACATCGAGGTGAGCGCCGCCGCGGAGCTCACCGGCCCGGCGGGCGTGCCGGGCGCCGTCGCCCAGACCGCCGAGATCATGGAACTGGTCCGCCGGGCGGGCCGCCCGCCCGGCCTGTACCGGCTCGCCGACGTCCTGCTGGACTACCAGCTGAGCCGCCCGAGCGGCGCGCTCGCCGCGCTGGCGGCCCTGCTGGCGCCGCTGGACCGCAGGCCGGACCTGCTGGGCACGCTGGAGCGCTACCTGGCGTTCGACCTGGACCGCCGCGCCACCGGCGCGGCTCTGCACGTCCATCCGAACACGGTCGCCTACCGCGTGCGCCGTATCAGCGCCCTCACGGGACTGGACCCGGGGCGCCCCGGCGACCTCCAGTTGCTGAACGCCGCCCTGGTGGCCCGCCGCTCCCTGCGCTGATCCGGCCGGGCCGGATCAGGGGAGACCGGGGCGGGCGCGTCAGGCGTGCTCGGTGCGGAGGTGGTGCTTGAGCGTCGCGAGCTCAAGGTGCGGCGCGTGGCAGCGGTCACAGGCCCAGACTCCGCTGGGTATGGTCACGCCGCGCGTCGCGCCGTCCTCGCGCGCGCACAGGTGGTTGTAGGACTGGACGAGGCGCCGCCACGTCCGCCGGACCGCCGATGACATTCCCGCTTCCCCTCCGAACCCGTTTGAGTACTCCAGGGCTCAGCATAGGGTAACGGGAATGTCAAGGCGAAACGCCGGACATCACTGCCCGATCTTCAGGCCCGGTTCGCCCTGCCGGTACTCCAGGGGCCGGACCCCCCGGCCGCCGGGAATGTTGGCGCCCTTGCGGATCATGCCCGTGGGCAGGATCGTCCGTCCGAAGCTGCTCGCGAACATCATCGCGGCGGCCGCGTACAGGGCGATCGCCGAAGCCGCGACGAACAGCCAGCCGCCGGTGGTGAGCGGCCAGGTCGAGCCCGCCCAGAATCCCGCGGCCGTGAAGCCCGCGCCGACCGCCAGGCAGCCCCAGACCAGGGCCGTCATCAGGTTCTCGCCGAGTGCGGCGAGCGCGCCCAGTCCGGTGATCACCGCGAGCGGGATGAACCAGAACGCGAAGCCCTGATACGCGGTACCGAGGACCGGTGCCAGCGCCACCGGCGCCGCGCCGATGCTCACCAGCAGGAACAGCAGGCCCCAGCCGATGAAGAACGTGCCCCACATTCCGTGCATCGCGGTGGCCACGCCGTCCCGCGCCCGGTAACCCCACAGGCCCGCCAGCAGCTGCGCGATGCCGCCGAAGGTCAGCACGAACGGCCACAGGATGAGCGGGGTGCCGACGCCGCCGTACCATCCGGCCTGCCACGCGCCCACCATCATGGCCGCGGCGGCGAGCCCGAACAGTCCGAGGATCGACGGCGACGCGATCGGCTGCAGGAAGACGCGGGTGCGGTCCTCCCAGAGCGCGTGCTCGCCGGCCTGGTCCGCGCCCCTCGGGGGCGCCATCGCCGCGCCCTGGCCCTGTGCGGCCGCGCCGTGCGCCGGCGTGGCCATGCCCTCCGCGGGCATCGCCGATCCGGTGTGCTCGCCGGGCATCGGCGCGGATTGATGCTCTCTACGCCTTGCCATGAGATCCCCCTCTGAATCGGAGAGCTGTAAACCCCTCCTAACCGTGTTCTAGCAGGTCAAACGGCATATGACCGTTTCCTGAAGAGGTTCGCGTTTGTGGCCGGCACCCTTTGCCGAGCGCTGACGCGGGCATGGCGATCCGGTGGCCCGGCGTCCGGCAGGCCGCCGCCACGAGCCGGCGACCCGCCGCCATGAGCTGGGGCCTCGCTTCTGCTCTCCGGTGTCTCAGCCCCGCGGCGGGCAGTGGATCTCCAGGCCGGGGGTGGCGTTCCAGCCGATCAGCGTGAAGAGTCGCTCGATGTGCGGAGGGACCCCGTGCAGGACGAGGAGGCCGTCGCGGTCGTGCAGGTCGCGGGCGGCCTCGCTGAAGGCGCGCAGGCCCGCGACGTCCATGAACTCCACCCCGGACAGGTCGGCGTGCAGATCTCCGGACCCGCGTTCCCGGACGGCGCGCAGGGCGCGCGCGACCGCGGCGGTGTTGGAGACGTCGACCTCCCCGGCGAGCAGCATCCGGGGCACACCCGACGCGGCCGTGATGCGCAGCAGCGCGGAGTCGTGCTCGACGATGTCGTACCGGGGGGCCTCCCGCGCACCGGGGTCGGGGCCGCCCTCGCCGCCGGTGATCCGCCAGACCGTCATCTGCTCCTCACCCTCAACGGGGCGCCGCCGCTACCGTGCGCGGCCCCGTATATGCAAGGCTCTCACCTGTCGGGACCTTCTGGACCCCACCAGAGCGGAAAACCACGATCGGAAGCCATTTCATGGACGAGAAGGCGATCCTGGAACGTATCAACGATTTCATCGAGGAGGAACACGCCCTCCGGCAGGCGCACGAGCGGGCGGAGACCTCCAACGCCGAGGCCCAGTCGCGGCTGCGGGACCTGGAAGTGGCGCTCGACCAGTGCTGGGACCTGCTGCGCCAGCGGCGGGCCCGCATCGCGGCGGGACAGAACCCGGACGACGCCCACGTCCGTCCCGCCGGCGAGGTGGAAGGCTACCGGCAGTAGCGCCTCACGGGCCCGTCACGGGACCATCCAGCCGAGCACCGCGGTGGACTGCAGGCCGGAGAGCAGGCACATCCCGGCGAGGAACAGCAGGCTCCACAGCACGACGCGGCGGAAGATGTCGCCCTCGCGCCCGTCGAGGCCGACCGCCGCGGCGGCGATGGCGAGGTTCTGCGGCGACACCATCTTGCCGAGGACGCCGCCGGAGCTGTTGGTCGCCGCCATCAGGACCGTCGACAGGTCGGCCTTGTTCGCGGCGGTGACCTGCAGGGAACCGAACAGCGAGTTGGACGAGGTGTCCGAGCCGGTGACGGCGGTGCCGAGCCAGCCGAGGATCGGCGACAGCAGTGCGAACGCGCCGCCCGCCCCGGCCATCCACGTCCCGAGCGTCACGGTCTGCCCGGAGGCGTTCATCACGAACGCCAGCGCCAGGACGGCCATGACGGTGACGATCGCCCACCTGAGCTGGACGAGGGTCGTCCAGTAGGCGCGCACGGCCCGGCGGAGGCCGACGCCGAGGGCGGCCATGGTGATCAGCCCGGCGACGAGCATCTGCGTGCCGGGTGTGGTCAGGTAGTTGAAGGTGAAGGTCGGCAGGGCCAGCGGCTTGCCGGACGGGCCCGTGAGGTGCAGGCCCGGCCAGGAGAACGTCCGCGTCGCCCGGTCCAGGAGGTCCTTGACCGGCCCGATCTGGCAGACGACGAAGACCGCGATGATGATCGCGTAGGGCGCGTAGGCGCGGGCGACCTCGGCGCGCGGGTCCGCGCCCCGGCTCCCGTCCCGTCCCTCGTCCCGCCCCTCGTCCCGTCCCTCGACGCGGGCGGCGAACTCCGGGGTCGGCTCGTCCGCCGCGCCGCCCGCGACCGGGGCGGGCCTGGCCGCCGCCGACGGGCGCAGCCGCACGGCGAGGACGACGGCCGCGGCCGAGACCAGCGACGCCACGACGTCGGCGAGCGGCACCGAGACGAAGTTCGCCGTGACGTACTGCGCGGCGCCGAACGCGGCGCCGCACAGCAGGGCGACGGGCCAGGTCTCGCGCAGGCCGCGCCGCCCGTCCACGATGGCGACGAGGACGAGCGGGACGAACACGGCGAGGATCGGGGTCTGCCGCCCGACCATGGCGCCGAGCGTGTCGCTGGACTCGCCGGTGACCTTGCCGAGCGTGAGGATCGGCGTCGCCATCGCGCCGAACGCGACGGGCGCGGTGTTGGCGGTGAGGGCCAGGACGGCCGCCTTGAGCGGCGGGAAGCCGAGCGCGATCAGCATGACGGAGGTGACCGCGACCGGCGTGCCGAACCCGGCCAGGGCCTCCAGCAGCGCGCCGAACGAGAACGCGATCAGCACCGCCTGGAGCCGGTTGTCGTCGCTGACCTGCGCGAACGACCGGCGCAGCACGTCGAAGTGGCCGGTGGCGACGGTGATGTTGTAGACCCAGAGGGCGTTGATGACGATCCACAGGATCGGGTAGAAGCCGAACGCGGCGCCCTCCGAGCCGGCCAGGAGCGCCTGGCCGGCGGGCATGCCGTACGTCCAGACGGCGACGGCCAGCGCGACGGCCAGCGCGATCAGGGACGCCAGCCACGCGCGCATGCGGACGCCGCCGAGCAGGACGAACAGCACGGCCAGCGGCAGCGCGGCGACCAGGGAGCTCCAGCCGAGCGAGTCGGCGACGGGATCGAGGACCTGCTGGTACACGGCGATCACCTCGTGGGGTAGTGGTCGCCCCCGAGTACACGGTCTCTACCCGGCCCGGTGACGGAGATCACCTTGATAGTGAACTTTTCAATCGGTCAGAGCTCCGGGAGAAGCCGGGCCGGGGTGATGGGCAGGTCGCGGACGCGGATCCCGGTGGCGTGGTGGACGGCGTTGCCGACCGCCGCCGCCGCGCCGACGATGCCGATCTCGCCGATGCCCTTGGCGCCCATCGGGTTCAGGTGGGGGTCGGACTCCTCCACCCACGCGGCGTCGACGTCGCGGATGTCGGCGCAGGCCGGGACGTGGTACTGGGCGAGGTCGCGGGTGAGATAGTCGCCGAACTCCCGGTCCATGACGCTCTGCTCCATCAGCGCCATCCCGACGCCCATCGTCATCCCGCCGATGAACTGGGAGCGGGCCGTCGTCGGGTTGATGATCCGGCCGGCGGCGAACACGCCGAGCATCCTGCGGACGCGGACCTCGCCGGTGTCGGCGTCCACCTCCACCTCGGCGAACTGCGCGCCGAACGCGTGCCGGGCGTACGCCGCCCGGGCCTTGAGCTCATCGCCGGTGTCGGCGGACGCCTCGACGCCCTCGGGCGGGACGGCGCCGTTCAGCTTGCCGCGCAGGGCCTCGCAGGCCCGCACGACGGCCGTGCCCCAGCCGGCCGTCCCGCCGGAGCCGCCCGCCACCGACGCCCTTGGGAACGAGCTGTCACCGATCTCCATCCTGATGTCGGCGAGGTCCTCCTTGAGGGTCTCGGCGGCGATCAGGGCGAGGGCGGTGCGGGCGCCGGTGCCGATGTCGGCCGCGGCGATCCGGACGGTGAACGTCCCGTCGGGCTCGGCGCGGGCCGTGGCCCGGTTGGGGCTCTGGTAGGCGGGATAGGTGGACGACGCGACGCCCATACCGACGAGCTTGCGGCCCTCCCGGCGGGCCCCGGGCCGGGGGTCGCGCCCGGCCCACCCGAAGCGTTCGGCGCCTTCGCGGAGGCACGCGACGAGGTTGCGGGAGCTGAACGGCAGCCCGCTCTCCGGATCCCGGTCGGTGTCGTTGCGCACGCGGAGCTCGACCGGGTCGATGCCCGTCGCGACGGCCAGCTCGTCCATCGCCGTCTCGAGGGCGAACATGCCGGGCGTCTCACCCGGGGCGCGCATCCAGGACGGCGTGGGCACGTCCAGCGGCACCACCCGGTGCGAGGTGAGGCGGTGCGGGGCCCGGTACAGCATGCGCGTGGGCGTCGCCGTCTGCTCGGCGAACTCCTTGACGGTGGAGGTCTGCTCGGCCACCTCGTGCAGGATCGCGTTCAGCCGCCCGTCCTCGCCGGCGCCGAGCCGGACGCGCTGGACGGTCGGGGTCCGGTAGCCGGTGGTGGCGAACATCTGCTGGCGCGGGACGGCGAACTTCACGGGACGTCCCGCGGCGCGCGCGGCCATCGCGGCGAGCACGACGTTCGGCCGGGGCGTCCCCTTGGAGCCGAACCCGCCGCCCACATGCGGCGACACGACGTGCACCCGGCCCCGGTCCAGCCCGAAGATCTTCGCGATCGTGGACTGGACGGTCGACGCGCCCTGGTTGGAGTCGTAGAGCGTGAGGGAGCCGTCGTCGTTCCACCGGGCGATCGTGGCGTGCGGCTCCATCGGGTTGTTGTGCTCGGCCGGGGTCGTGTAGACGGCGTCCACCCGCACGTCCGAGCCGGCGAACGCCTCCTCCGGCTCGCCCTGCTCGGTGTCCGCGGGGAACACCGGGTTCACCTTGTCCGGCTTGTAGAGGCCCGGATGGTCGGCGCGCAGCCCCACGTCCGGCGCCTCCTCCTCGGCGTACTCGACGCGCAGGAGACGGGCGGCCTCCCGCGCGGTCTCCAGGGTCTCGGCGACCACCGCGGCGACGAACTGGCCGCGGTAGGAGACCGTCCGCGACTGGAACAGGGCCAGCTCGCCGTCCGAGGTGTCGCTGAGCTCGGGAGGGTTCTCGCAGGACAGGACGGCGAGCACCCCGGGCAGCCGCAGCGCGGCCTCGGCGCCGACCGACGCGACCCGGCCCTTGCCCACGCTCGCCTGGACCGCCGCTGCGTAGGCGGCGTCCCGCACGGGGTACTCGAACGCGTACCGCGCCGTCCCCGTGACCTTCTCGCGGCCCTCCAGCCGGTCGGTCATGACTCCTCCCCCAGCTCGGTCAGCGTCCGGACGATCAGGTTGCGCGCCAGCGGCACCTTGTAGGCGTTGTCGCGCAGCGGCTCCGCGGCCTCCAGTTCGGCCTCGGCGGCGCGCACGAAGGACTCCTCGGTCGCCTCCGCGCCGCGCAGGGCCTCTTCGGCGCGCCGCGCCCGCCACGGCTTGTGGGCGACGCCGCCGAGGGCCAGCCGGACGTCCCGCACCCGGCCGCCGTCGACGTCCAGCGCCGCCGCGATGGAGACCAGCGCGAACGCGAACGACGCTCGCTCGCGGACCTTGCGGTAGCGGGACGGCACGCCCAGCTCGGGGACCTCGACGGCGGTGATGAGGTCGCCCGCTTCGAGCGTGGTGTCGCGCTGGGGTTCGTCACCGGGGAGCCTGTACAGGTCTTCGATGGGGATGGTCCTTTCCCCGCCGCGCCCCCGGACACGTACGGACGCGTCCAGAGCGGCCAGCGCCACGGCCATGTCGGACGGGTGCGTCGCGACGCAGGCGTCCGAATGACCCATGATCGCCAGGTTGTGGTGCTCGCCCTCCCGCGCCGGGCACCCGCTGCCCGGGGCGCGCTTGTTGCACGGTTTGGAGGCGTCCTGGAAGTAGGAGCAGCGAGTCCGCTGGAGCAGGTTCCCGCCGACCGTGGCGAGGTTGCGGATCTGCCCGGACGCCCCTGCGAGCACCGCCTGCGCCAGGACCGGATGCCCCTCGCGGACGGTCCGGTCGGCGGCGACGGCGCTGTTGGTCACCGCCGCGCCGATGACGAGGCTCCCGTCCGGCCGCAGTTCGATCTGGTCGTACGGGAGATGCGCCACGTCGACGAGCCTGGCCGGCTCCTCCACCCCGAGCCGCATCAGGTCGACGAGGTTGGTTCCCCCGCCCAGGTAGACGGCTCCGTCCTGGTGGCGTCGCAGGGCGTCCTCCGCGCTGGTGGCGCGCTCGTACGCGAAAGGCCTCATGCCTCAGCCCCCTCCCGGCGCCGCGCGGCCTGCTTGAGCGCCGCGACGATGCCGACATAGGCGCCGCACCGGCACAGGTTGCCGCTCATGCGCTCGCGTATCTCGTCGTCGTCCAGGACGGGATCGGACCCCAGATCGCCGGTGACGGCGCTGGGCCAGCCGCGTTCGGCCTCGTCCAGCATCCCCGTGGCGGAGCAGAGCTGGCCGGGCGTGCAGTACCCGCACTGGAAAGCGTCGTTCTCGACGAACGCCTTCTGGACGGGGCTGAGCTCACCGTCCTGCGCCAGACCTTCGACCGTGACGACGTCCGCTCCATCGTGGGCGACGGCCAAGGCCAGGCATCCGTTCGCCCGGTGCCCGTCGAGAAGGATGGTGCAGGCTCCGCACTGGCCGTGGTCGCAGCCCTTCTTCGACCCTGTCAGGCCGAGTTCCTCGCGCAGCACGTCCAGGAGGGACGCTCGGGTGTCGACGTTGAGCCGGTGCTCGGTCCCGTTCACGACCAAGGTGACGTCGGCGCGCACCGGGGTGGCTTCGCTGTCCATGCCGGGGTGCCTACCCCGGATATCCCATCGGTCACAGAACCTCGGCCGCCGCGTCGAAGGGCCAGGCTCGGCCCCGGGCGATCAGTCGTTGTCGGTGAGGATCTCCACGACCTGCCGGGCCGTGTCGGTCGGCAGCGGCGCCGGCAGCCCCTTCCACTTGCGGGACGCCGCCATCGCCGCCGCGCCCGCCCCTCCCCCGTACACGGCGGCGGTGATGAACGACGCCAGCTCGGGGGGCAGCTTCCTCTCCAGCAGCAGCACGTTCATGCGGTAGGTGGCCGCGGTCGCCATGACCCCGAACGCCCCGGCCACCGCCCCCAGGCGCAGCGCCGGGACGCGCTGCCTGGCCTTATTGATCATCTCTTCCTGCGCCGCCTCGACCACACGCCGGGCGAGCACGAGGTTCTGCTCCAGCGGGTCGTTGGCCGCGGCAGGTCTGCGCGACTTCGACATGACCTCGGCTTACCCCCGTATTGGGGGGAGATTCCGGCAAGCAATGTATCACTTTCAGTGACTTTGCATGTGCTGTAGGTTGCCGAACCGGACCCGACAGAGAGGCCGGTACATGCAACCCTTCGAGCTGCCCGACTTCTACGTCCCGTACCCCGCGCGGCTCAACCCGCATCTGGAGGGCGCGCGGCGCCACACCATGGCGTGGGCGCGCGAGATGAGGATGCTGGACGCCGACCGGGACCCCGGCACCCCCGACATCTGGGACGAGCGAGACCTCGAAGGGATGGACTACGCCCTGCTGTGCGCCTACACGCACCCCGACTGCGCGGCCCCGGAACTCGACCTCGTCACCGACTGGTACGTCTGGGTCTTCTACTTCGACGACCACTTCCTGGAGGTCTTCAAGAAACCGCAGGACCAGGAGGGCGCCCGCACCTACCTCGACCGGCTGCCGCTGTTCATGTCGCTCGACCCGCCCGAACCGGTCAACGCCGTCGAGCGCGGGCTCGCCGACCTGTGGGCGCGGACCGTCCCGGCGCGCTCGGACGCCTGGCGGCGCCGCTTCTCGGTGAGCACCCTGAACCTGCTGCGCGAGTCGCTGTGGGAGCTGTCCAACATCAGCACCGGCCGGATCCCCAACCCGGTCGAGTACATCGAGATGCGGCGCAAGGTCGGCGGGGCGCCGTGGTCGGCCGACCTCGCCGAGCACGCCGCGGGCGTCGAGATCCCCGAACGCGTGGTGGCGACGCGGCCCCTGCGCGTCCTGAAGGACACCTTCTCCGACGCCGTCCACCTGCGCAACGACATCTTCTCCTACCAGCGCGAGACCGAGACCGAGGGCGAGGTCAACAACTCCGTCCTGGTGATGGAGCGGTTCCTGTCGGTCGCGCCGCAGGTCGCCGCCGACACCGTGAACGACCTGCTCACCTCCCGGCTGCGCCAGTTCGAGAACACCGCGGTGACCGAACTGCCGCACGTCTTCGAGGACCACGCCCTCGGCCCGGTGGAACGGGCGAGCGTCGCCGCCTACGTGAAGGCCCTCCAGGACTGGCAGTCCGGCGGCCACGAATGGCACCTGCGGTCCAGCCGGTACATGAACGACAGGTCGCTCGGGATGTCCGCCGCCCGCATCCCCGCCCTGTTGAAGTCGGCGCGGATCAGCCTCCCCCACGTCCCGTTCCAGAAGGTCGGGCCTACGCCGCTGCCTTCGTTCGACATCCCTTACGCGGCCCGTACGAACCCCCACCGCGAGCGCGCCGGGCGCAACCTGCCGGCCTGGGCACGGGAGATGGGCATGTTCTCCCCGCATCCCCGGACGCCCGTCCCGGTGTGGAGCCCCGACCGGCTCACCGGGATGGCGCTGGAGGTCTGCGGCGCCTCCCTCGTCCCCGGCGCGGATCCGGAGGCGCTCGACCTCGCCGTCCAGTGGCTGGCGTGCGGCACGTTCGGCGACGACTTCTTCCCGGCCGTCTTCAACCGCGACCGCGACATGGCGGGCGCGAAGGCGTTCAACGCCCGCGTTCCCCGGTTCATGCCGCTGGACTGCGGCGCCACCCCCGCCCCTGAGAACCCGTTCGAGGCGGCGCTGGCGGACCTGTGGCCCCGCACCGCCGGGCCCATGGACGACCGGGGCCGCCGCGAGTTCCGCGCGGCCGTCGAGCACATGGTCGAGAGCTGGGTGTGGGAGCTGAACAACCACCTCCAGTCGCGCGTCCCCGACCCCGTCGACTACATCGAGATGCGCCGGCACACCTTCGGCTCCGAGCTGACGATGAGCCTGGCGCGCATCGGGCGCGCGAACGAGGTTCCCCCGCACGTCTTCGAGACCCGCACCCTCCGCGAGATCAGCGCCTCCGCGATGGACGTCGGGGGCCTGCTGAACGACTGCTTCTCCTACCGGAAGGAGATCGAGTACGAGGGCGAGCTGAACAACGGCGTCCTCGCCGTCGAGAACTTCTTCGGCTGCGGCCGCGACGAGGCGCTGCCCATCGTGGCCGACCTCATCGCCTCGCGCCGCCGCCAGTTCGAGCACCTCGCCGACGGCGAACTCCCCGCCCTCTGCGAACTGCTCGACCTGGACGCGGCCGCCCGGGACGCACTTTCCTCGTACGTCGAGGAATTGCGCGACTGGATGGCCGGCATCCTCTCCTGGCACCGCGAGACCGACCGCTACGACGAGCGCGAGCCCGTGTTCCGGCTCCCCAAGCCCGCCGGTCTGGGGACGTCGGCCTTCCACTTCCTCGCGCGCGCCGCCCGCTGAGCGGCGCCCCTCTCAGGCCGCCGCCCCGGTCCCCGCCCCGGGACGGCGACCTGAGAGGCAGAGCGGGAACGTCTGCGTTGAAGTGCTGTGCCGCGTTGAATTGCTGTGCTGTGTTGAAGTGCTGTGCTGAAATGCTCGGCGATGTGCGGACATGTGCCCTGCGTCCGGTGAGAACGCCGCGACGAGAGGAGAGGGCTTGCCATCCCCATCGCGAACACCCCACCCGCAGGAATCCCGCCCGCCCGACGACCGGCGCCGCCGCTTCGAGGACGTCTACGCGGCCAACCGCGCCCGCATCCTCGGGTACGCGCTGCGCCGCACCAGCGACCCGCAGGACGCCGCCGACGTCCTGGCGGAGACGTTCCTCACGGCCTGGCGGCGGCTCGACGACGTCCCGCCCGGTGACCAGGCCCGCCTGTGGCTGTACGGGGTGGCCCGGCGCGTCCTCGCCAACCACCACCGCGGCGAGCGCCGCCGGTCCGCGCTGGCCGCCGACCTCGGCTCCCGGCTGCGCGACGGCCTGACCGGCCACGACGCGCCCGGCGGTGACCTGGCCGGCGTCGGCGCCGCGTTCCGCGGCCTGCCCGAGTCCGACCGCGAGCTGCTGGCCCTGGTCGGCTGGGAGGGGCTCGACCACGGCGAGATCGCGACCGTGCTCGGCTGCTCCCGCAACGCGGTGCGGATCCGCCTGCACCGCGCCCGCCGCCGGTTCGCCCGGGCCCTGACCCGCACGGACGCCGACGCCCCCGCCGCCTCCACGCACCTGCCCGCCGCACCCCTGCCCACCGCGCCCCTGCCCGCAGCGGGGCGGCGGATCCCGAACGGAGACCCCACATGAACCGCGACATCGACCCGCTGATCGGGGGGCTCGCCTCCGTCACCGACCGTCAGGCCGGGGCCCTGCTGCCCGACGACGCGGCCACCGCCCTCGCCGACCGCATCACCGCGACCGCGGTCCCCTCGGCCGCCCCGCGCAGGCGGCGCTCGCCGGTCATGCTCATCGGCCTCCCGCTGGCCGCGGCGGGCATCGCCGGCGCCGCCGTCACGGCGGTCGCGATGGCCCGCGACGGCGGATCCGGCGGGGCCCCGGCCATCACCCCGGCGAGCCCGCGCGTCGGCCTGGTCGCGGCGCTGACGTTCACCCGCAAGGGCGGCTACATCGACGTGCGCGTCCGCGACCCGCTGGCCGACCCGAAGCGCTACAAGGAGGAGTTCGCCGCCCACGGCCTCGACGTCACCCTGTCGATGGTCCCGACCTCCCCGTCCATCGTCGGCACGGTCGTCATGATGGACACCAGCGAGAACACCACCGAGCGCGACGTCACCACGATCACCGCCAAGGGCGAGTGCGAGACCGGCGGCGCGGGCGACGTCTGCCCGGTCGGCGTCCGGATCCGCACCGGCTACAAGGGCACCGCCACCATCGCCTTCGGGCGGGAGGCCCGTCCGGGTGAAAAGTACGACAGCACCGCCCCCGCCACCGCCCCCGGCGAGGTCATGCACGGCATGACCTACCGCAAGCACCGCGTCGGCGAGGTGCTGGCGGCCCTGCGCGAGCGGCACGTCACGGTGCCGGAGTACCGCGCCATGGAAGGGAACGTCAGCAAGGTCCTGAAGTCCGGCCAAGCGCCGCCCACGTGGTACGTCCACGACGCGGTCCCCTGGGCCAAGAACCAGGTCCTCCTCTTCGTGGGCCCGAACCCGACCGAGACCGCCAGCGCCCAGCCGCCCTCCAGTGCCCCCGGCGCACCGAGCGCGACCCCGACCAGGACCCCGTGACCACCGGCGGACCGCCCCGGCCGGGGGGGGGCGCCCCGCCCCGGGGGGGGGGGGGTGCCCGGCCCCGCGGGGGTTCGGGCCGGGCGGGGGGGCCCGGCGGCCCCGGG